>NZ_JAUBRH010000010.1:0-114626 GCF_036701775.1 Microcoleus sp. N9_A2
GTTTTAGGTCGGGGAGTTTTTCCATTCCTTTATCTAATGTCTATCTTGTCTTCTTGTCAAGGGGGTTGAGCAATTACGATTACTCTGACTCCGGTCACGGACATCACATCTCGTTCACCAAACAGGAGAAAAAATGAGTTTTTGGGATCAATTCAAGCAGAACGTATCAAAAATTAACGATTCTTTGCAAACCAATATTTCCAAATTTAAAAATAATGAGTTTGCTGATGCATCAATGGCAATATGTGCATTGATTGCTGCTGCTGATGGCACTATCAATTCCGCTGAAAGACAAAAGACGGCGGCTCTAATAGTTTCAAATGAAACACTCAAAATTTTTCCAGCGTTGGAATTGAAGCAAAAATTTGAATTCTATTGTGAGAAGCTATCACAAGACTTCGATTTTGGTAAAGTTGAGGCGATCCAAGCCATAGCAAAACTCAATAAAAAACTAGACCAAGGTCGTGCTGTCATCCAAATCGGCATTATCATCGGTGGTGCAGATGGTAATTTTGACAGCGATGAAAAGAAGATTGTCAAAGAAGCTTGCCATGCTGTAGGCATTAATCCTGGGGAATTCGATCTCTAAATTCAGCTATTTCCTGGTTGATGCCAATCAATTCTTCAAACCCTTATATTTGCGAATAGCATTGTTCATTGAGTTTATTTGCTCTGCATGAAATGAAGGAGGCATTAAGCTATGAACAGTATGAACAAGTCCATTGTGCATGACATCGGTCGGAAGTGCAGAATGATCGAGTCCTAGTGTATGTCCTATTTCATGGGCAATGGTATTTGCAATTAAGTTAGATTGTTGATTGACATTAAGGCTAGCATTGTAAGAAGCATAAAATACTTGGTCAATGCGAATAATCGCCCGATCTGTAACCATTCCAGACTTGAAACTAGCCACGCCGAGATAGTCAACGGGCTGATTATCCGCGAATATATAAACATGGGTAAAGTCTTCACCCCACTCTTTGGGATCGGGGGGATCAGAGGTCAAAAATACCTTGATGCTTCTAAACGCGCCGTAGAGTTTGGAGAAGGCGTCCATCAGCAGGAAAAAGATCGCTTCTCTACTTTCTGGTGCGACATCCATTCCTGATACATCTACCCAAATGCAACGGCGAAAATCGCTATCCCGATCGCTTAGAAATCCTCCACAGGAAGGGCAAAACTCCCACTGAGGCTGGATGCGAGAACGACAGCCTTGACAGCGGAGTTTCGGGGTTCTAGTTAGGTTTATCCGTTGAGAAAGCGGGAGTTTTAGCTGGCGATTATGTTTGGTTAAGTCTAGGCGATCGTACAGAGACATTGACTGAGTGTAGGAATTTTTTATCGTAATATCTTGTGAATTTGAGCTAATTTCAGCTATGGTTATGGGTTGAGTTGACAATTGCCAGAGTCTGCAACAAAATGCTCGGATTTCCCTATTTTAATATCCCTTTCAATCTTGCCTGCTTAATCCAAGCGGGAAATTCATTCAGCAGTCTTTCATACAATTGTTCATCAGTGATTTTTCCCAAATCGTCTAAATGAAAAAAATTAGCGTTATCAACCAGCCGACCTTTCATGGTGTCTAGTCTTTCTAGAATCCCATAATTAGAACCAGCCAATCCAACAAATTGCCAAAAAATCGGATATTTTGCAGCTTCAACTATAGATTTTTTAATTTCTTGCTCATTAGTAACGCCTCCATCACTGAGAAAAACAATAAATGTAGGCAGTTTACTAGCCTTTTCCTGAGTATACTTTTTTATGACATCTTGTATTACCAAACTTTCATTGTTTCCCCCTCCTAATTCCAGCATAAGAGAAGGCATTTTAAAAATAAGTAAAGCTCTCTTCATTTCGCCAGTTTCTTCTTGAATATAGCCATCAACATTTGTTTCCGTCACCGAGCTTGTTCTTTTGAATGTTGAGCCAAAAAACCAAACATCTAAAGTGGCATCATCATCCAGTCTACTAGCTACTGGAACTATTCTTTCAACAAATGCTTGTACTGCACCAGAACTATATTGATGGCTCATAGAGCCAGAAATATCCAAAACCAAAGCGACTCTTGCTAGGATATCCTCAATCCCTTTCTTTTTAAGACAAATATCTACTTTTGCTTTTAAAAGGATTATATCTGCTTTTTTTGTAATATCAATAGGTTGCTGTTTGGTCTCTTTTTCAGGAGTTAATACAGGCTTCTCTACTTTCTTCTCTTCCTGTTTAGTATCGACAAAATACCGATCTACAAAACTTTGCAAGCCGGCTTTATAGCCTTCTCCTACTGCTCGAAATCTCCATTCTAAGTCTTTTCTATACAATCTGCCAAACTCCAACGCTGTCTCTTGAGAAAAAGCTTCTTTTAAATCGTACCGAGCTAACTCTATTCCTGTCTCTTGGTTATAAAGTCTGATAAACGCATTTTTAATTTGGCTGAAATTTTGATTTTTTTCCTGCGCTTCGTGAATGGTAACAACAAAAACTATTTGCTCAATAGCAATCTTGACTTTTGTCAAATCCACGTATATCGTCTCATCATCGTCTTCGCCTTGCCCAGTTCTGTTATCTCCTGAATGTCTCAAAGAGCCATCCAATGATGTCAGATTGTTGTAAAATACAAAGTATTTTTCATCAATTATTTTGCCTGCCGCGCCTAACATAAACACAGAAGCATCAATATCATAGCTTTGGCCAACCTGGCTCACCTCCCAACCTAAGCCGATCGCCACCTGTTTTAAATCGGGAGCAGCTTTAGAAAGATTTAACCTTTCACCTTTGGTTAATTGGATTCCCATTCTATTGGTTTTCCTTCAATGTAAATTCGGCTGATTAGCTATTCTCAACAAAAAAAGGTTTCGATCGTTGTAGCCCACTTCTGATTCCAGCAAGTAAGAAGCATCTAGGTATTGAGTGAGTGGTTAAGCATAGGCTTTCACAAGTTCCTGTAACCCATTAACCTTAACACCGTTACCGATCGCCGCCATTTTCCACTCATCATTATGCTTGTAGATTTCTGCCATGAGCATCCCCGTCATGCCTTTGTATTCAGAACCTGATAGGTTATATTTTGCAAGTTCTTGATTATTAGACTGATTAACCAAACGCACAAACGCATTTTGAACTTGTCCGAAGTCTTGCTTGCGCGAAATGCAATCGTAAATGTTAACTGTGAACACGAGTTTTACAATTTCCGAGGGCATCCGAGATAAATCGACGAGAATTTGCTCGTCATCCCCCTCTCCCGCCCCTGTGAGATTATCACCTAGATGCGTAATAGCTCCTGAACGGTGGGAGAGATTGCCAAAATAAATGATATTGGCCATATCCTTCACTTTGTCATTTTTATCTAAACAGATCGCTGAGGCATCCAGGTCATAATCTGGAGCATTGCTAAAAGCCCCAAACAAACCCCCACCTGAGCGTTTTGCCACATCCCACCCTAATCCGCAGATCAGTTTTGTTAGCCCTGGCGCTTCTTTGGAAAGCGAGATGCGCTGTCCTTTCTGTAGGTTAATTCCCATGTGTTTTACCTTTTAGCTATAGCGATCGAGTAATGCTTGCAAACCACCTTTATAACCGGAGCCCACTGCATTGAGACGCCACTCGCCGTCTTTCCGGTAAAGTTCGGCCATGATCAGCGCTGTCTCTATGGAATAATCTTCTACAAGGTCATAGCGAACAGCTTCCTGTTGTGTTTGGGCATTAACGATTCGCACGAAGGAATTTTGCACCTGACCAAAATTTTGATGGCGTTGCTCTGCTTCATGGATGGTGACAGTTACAAGAATTTTTTGGACATCATTAGGAACTTTTTTGAGGTTAATTTTGATAACTTCATCATCCCCCTCGCCTGCCCCGGTGAGATTGTCTCCCATATGCTGTACAGATTTGTCGGGATCTGGACTTGTGAGATTGTTGTAAAAAATGAAGTGGTTGTCAGAAATTAATTTGTCATTAGCACCTAGGAGGAACAATGCTGAGTCTAGGTCAAAGTCAGAGCCCGTGTCTGTAGCTTTAACGTCCCATCCTAGTCCTATGGATACTTCTGAGAGGCCTGGTGAAATTTTTTCGAGCGATACCCGTTGTCCTTTTGTCAAAGATACTGCCATGATTTAATCTTCCTCTTTATTTTAGAAGTGGTGAGGGAGGCGCGGACTTAAAAACTTTTTTAAGTCTTTGCTGAAAAGGAGCGTATAATTTAAAATCTTAAATAATCAGAATATTAGCTCACTGTACAGATGTCAATAGAGATTACAAATGTTAATTATTTTTTGGAGATTTGAGTACAAAGCAATCATTCCCTGCCTCAGATAGTGGTGCTATCTCAGCTTGGGTATTGTGATTGTGTAGTTTGACAAACTCGCCGCTACTTTGCCAAGTTTGTGATGCCAGTGACCATTACCGGGGGTTGCCACAGGGCAGGCAGCTTGGAAGTCTCGTGTTTCGGCAGATCGACGCCACAATTCGATGGTGTTGCGACTGATTCCAAAAACTTGAGCGGCTTCGATTTTCTTCATGCCATCCAACTTTAGCCCTTGGATGACCTTCTGACTGAGGTCGTAATTTTACGATTTGGGCATGGACACAGCGAAGCTATCGCTCCGCAGGATTTGGGACTATTTCTATGCTATGTCCTAACAGCCTTGGCGGTTGCTATAGTTTGGTTTAAATGCCGATCGAGCCGATCGAACTTATTACCCGATCTAAAAATGTCAATCCCGGTTAATCCGTAGTGTCGGGGAGAGTTTCGACTACATACTCCGGTACATACTCAGCAACATTTTCAGGTCGATTCTCTGGCAATTTTTCTGGCAATTTATAGGGCAAATTTTCCGGTGGATGTTCCCGCCTCACCCGCCGGATCGGGAGATTTGCAATCAATGCTGTCGCCCGCTGATCGCTAGCTAGCGAGAACTCCGACTCGGTAGTATCAATTTCCACATAGCGAGACACCACCTCTAGAATTTCTCGGCGCATCGACTCAACCATTTCGGGGCTGAGCTCTGAGCGATCGTGGGCTAGAACCAGTTTGAGGCGGCGTTTTACATCGTCGCGGCTGTTGTCAGGGGGGTGCGGGAAAAGTCTTTCGAGAAGTGTGTACAGCATGGGTAGATCTGGTTTGTCAAGGGTTGGGCATAGAAAAAATCACTGGGGAAAATTTCGGCTACTTTTTGTGATGCAGTGGCTGCTGTTCAAGATCGATCGCCAATATTGCAGCACATCACATAATTTTAATGTTTAAGAACTTGCGGAGTCGAGTAAACAAGTTTTCCCGACGGGGATTGAGATCTAGAAATTCAACTTTTTCGCCTTCTAAGCGGCGGGCAATATTGTCGAAGGCAGTTCCAGCTAAAGAGGCTGTTTCCGACAAAACTAATGGTTCGCCTCGGTTCGTGGAAACAATGACGCGCTCGTCGTCGGGAACAACGCCTAACAGCGGAATGGCGAGGATTTCCCGCACGTCTTGCACAGACATCATATCATTTGCCAGCACCATTGCAGGCCTGATCCGGTTGACGATCAGCTTAATTTTCTTGACATTGTTGGCTTCTAGCAGACCGATGACTCGATCGGCATCGCGGACAGCAGCGATTTCTGGAGTGGTGACAATGATGCCTTCTTGCGCCGGGGCGATCGCATTTTGAAAACCTTGTTCAATTCCAGCAGGAGAGTCGATCAAAATATAGTCATATTTTGCTCCCAACATCCCCACCAGCTGCTTCATTTGCTCAGCGCTGATGGCATCTTTCATCCGAGTTTGGGCAGCCGGCAACAGCACCAAGCGCGGCTGCCGCTTATCTTTCACCAAAGCTTGCTCTAATCGGCACTCTCCAGCGAGAACTTCTAATGCCGTGTAAACAATCCGATTTTCTAAGCCCAGCAGCAAGTCTAAATTTCTGAGACCAAAATCGGCATCAATTACGGCAACGTTCCGCCCCCGCTTAGCTAAAGCCATGCCGAGATTGGCTGTGGAGGTGGTTTTTCCTACCCCGCCTTTCCCTGATGTAACAACAATAATGCGAGCCATAAGCGATTTTAGATTTATTGGGAATTGGTGATTTGGAATTAGTAATTGGTAATTAGGAATTGCTAATGGGTAATTGGTAATGGGTAATTGATCTTATTCTTGGTTGATAATTAGCAATTATTCTTTGGTAATTTGGCAGCAATCGGTAATTCACTGAATAACAGCAGATTTCACGTTTATGAATGACACCCGCTTATCGTTTCCCCCGCCGTAAGGACACGGCGAAAGCCCTTGTCCCTACTTCATCAACTCACAAATCTCCTTATTTTACTAATCCTCTATGAATTTGCACTTAAATTTTAAATCGTCCTTGAGTGACTGATTTAGCCTAGGCAAAAATTATCAAGTGCAGGCTGAAAGAGAAATAGTATTACCAATTACTCATTACTAATTCCTAATTACCCATTACCCATTACCAGAAAGAATTGGTTTAAAGCCGGAACCCTTGTAGGGAGAAATTAAAAGAAGACTATTCATTACTCCAATCCTCTTCCTTTCAGGTAGAGGTCGCTGTCAACTGTCAACTGTCAACCCTTCGGCTTCGCTCAGGGCGAGCTGTCAACTGTCAACTGAACCATTATCGATTACTCATTACCCCCGACTAACTGCGATTTGTCAAAATCAGAGGCTCTACCGATCCGAATCCCTTGGGGTGTCACATAGGCGACTTCCGGGAAAAACTGAGCGGGTGACGTTTCTGGGCCTCTGGCAACATACTTAGCAATCCTAATCACCATCGGTTCCATCTGCAAGGTCATAATCACGCTTTTGGTATTGCCACCGGCACCGGCGTGCACGACCCCCCGCAAACGGCCCCAAACTAGGATATCGCCTCCGGCGATGACTGAGCCGCCGGGATTTACGTCTCCCAAAAGTACGATCGTCCCTGGATGACGAATTTCTACGCCCGATCGCACTGTCATCTGCAAATATAAAGGTTCCGCCAGCGATTGCGGTTTTTGGGCAGTGGATTTATTCAGGGAAGAAACCGGAGGCTGCTGTTCTACACAATAGCCGACAGTAGCTGCGGCAACGGCCGTTTGGCGGCGGCTGGTGTGGACTCGTTTGAGTTGCAGTTCCACTTCAGAGAGGGCGTCGGCGATTTCTTGCAGTTGGCGGATATCTAAAAGTCGATCGCTCCCCATCAATTGTACTTCTGCATTTGGCTGCCAAAAGCGTTCTCCAGCATTCAGCCTAACTTTTAGCTGTTGCCAAAGTTCAGTCCAAGTCGATGCCGTACCAGTTGCGGCTTCGTTGTTGGTTTCTGGGGGAAGTAGCAACAATAGCTGTCCATCTTCAGTCTTGAGTCGGACTTGCAGCTCTAAGCTGACTTCGGGTGTCGATTGAGGGGCGGCAGCAGCAGCTCCGGCGGAGGCATCGGGTGTCATGGGACAGTTTGATATCGGGTAGAGACAGGTTAACATCAATATTAGCCTGAGTGGTCATTAGTCATTAGTTATTAGTCATTAGCAGGGCACTCTGCGCGCACTTTCGACAATTATAGGACTTACGCATGGGGGTCTAGAAACCGGATTTTTTTACAAAAATACTTCGTTGCAACCTGCAGATTCGGCAAAAAACCCGGTTTCTTCTATCGGTGCATAAATCTTGAATTACTCATTACCAATTCCCCCAGAAGTGTTGAATAATAGGAAAGAAATGCCAAAATTGGCAGACAAATGTCTAATTAGAGAGCTATAAAATACTGACAACCAACTAAAATGCTATTTTCTAACTTCCCCAAAATTGTCAAACGGTATCTCGCCCATTTACTCAAAGATGACTATCCTGTTTTAGACACTTTCACATTTGTCTCCTGCTGGCTGGGCTTTAGTTTTGACCAAAGCCTCGATACTATGCGTTCGCTATTTCTTCGTTTAAACAGTCGAGATATTTCCCTAGATATATCAACCTTCTCAAAAGCAAGTAAGCATAGAGATATTGGCGTATTTGTAAAATTATTTGAAAGATCACAAGCGGATATAAAACGTCAAGTAAACAATAAAAATGATATCTGTTTATTCGCCTTATATTCTACGATAGTTACCTTGACAAGCAAATTACCATGGCAACAGGAATACCATCAAGTAAAGTAATTTACTGGAACGGATAATGAACGGGTAATGATTGATGGAGTACATTCATTTTGGTCAAGGTCATTAAGCGTGAGTATGGAGATGAAACCATAGCAGCCACACCTCAAAATGGAGTGAATGTAATAGATAGAGGCTTCTCCAGTTCCGAACGTGTTCAAGCATTACTGAAAAAAGAAAATCAATATTTTGTACTACGAATTAAGAATAATTCTACTATCAATATCAAGGAATATGTAACTTATGAAGTGTGGAGTGGTCAACGAACTGTTCAAGTAAGATTGGTGAATTTTTCAGATGTATAAACACGGACTGAATTTAGGTTTGTAACTAATTTACCTGAATCAGGAAAATTAGCATACACTAATCAAGAAATTGGAGAAATTTATCGAAGGAGATGGCAGATTTAGTTGCTGTGAAAATTCTTAAAAAAGCATTTAAAATTGTCTCTTATAATCACAAAAAATACCAATGTAATTCGGATACAAATCTATGCTTGTTTAATTTGTTATTTATTCAGTTGGTTAAAATTCCGGATAAAATTGGTAATAAACCATTAGAAAAATTACGACACTTACCAGAAAGAATTGGTTTAAAGCCTCTTTATTTTAGGGAGAAATTAAAAGAAAACTATTCATTACTCCAATCCTCTTCCTTCTAGGTAGAGGTCGCACTCATCTGTCAACTGTCAACTGAATGAAATGCTTTTATGTGTGAAAAGATCAGCTATATTCATTGGTTTAAGGAAATCGTTTTTAATTGCTAAAATCAGCAGTTGATATGATTCGTGTATCTATTTTTAGAATCCTCTTAATAAGCATTCAACACTTCTGGATTTTGTGGTATTGGTTTCTGACACCGTAAGGGTATAAGTTCCTCCGCTCAAGTTCAAGATATCTTCAAGGGAAATACTCAAGACTGGTCGAAAGTCGGCGGCCCGGCGGGCCAGATTAAAGTAATTAACAGACCGGCAGTTAGCGGCACTCACCAAACGTTTAAAGAACAAGTGCTCCGAGGTGGGGAGTTTGGCACGACGCCAAATATTACCACGCTCGACGAGATGCGACAACTCCCCTGCTGCAAGCTTTAGGCAACAACGGCATTGGTTATGCGACTTTTGCTCAAGTAGCCAATCAGAAAACTGTGCGCGTTGTTCCAGTCAACGGTGCGACGACGGATGCGGGTAACTATCCTTATACCATTTTTTTAAAGATGTGCTATAGATAAAGAATGTAAAATCCAAGACCATCCTGTGAGAAAACCAATGACATGATTTGTTAAAGATGATAATATTTCGTTAAGTTTTACGCGGAGTTCGTCAAGATTACTAAAGACTAACCAAGCTAAAAATTCTTTGATATATTCCCACACTCTTTCTGTTGGATTTACTTCAGGACAATGAGGAGGCTGAAATAGTAAAATAATATTGTCTGGCAATTCAGATGTACTTAAAAGATGACCGGGAGCATTATCGACTTGAATGATATGTAATTTATCGGGATATTCAAGCGATAATTGTTGCAAATAGGCTTGAAAACAAACTTTATCTAAATGGGAAAACTCCCAAAAAAAAACTTTTGCCAGTAGATGGGGATACGGCTCCGTATAGCCAGAAATATTTAAATTTCCATTGATGTTTTCCTACGGGTTTTACACCCGCAGTGTTAGCCTTCATCTCTGAATTGTATGTAGCCCTAATCGAGTTTCGTCACTACACCAAAACAGAAATTTTTGTATTTATTTACTCGGTCAGGAGCCTTATCTAGTAAGGTTTTTATTTGCTGAGAAACGCTATTTTTAAGTTTATTAATTGCCATTGGCTTTTGCTCCGTACGAGGCCTAGGGATTTTTAATTTACTTTTCAACTCCCCTTTGACCAAGGAGTATACAGCTTGATAACTACTAGGTATCTCTTTGATCAACCAGAGCCAGAGATGAACTTCTTTATAACTGGAAAATCCTTCTGGGTCTCTCAATTATTGTTGTAATGAAGCCGCTACTTCAACTGAAAACTTTTTGGGCCTGCCAAAAAGCTGCCGATTTCTCAACAAGTTTTCTATACCACCCTCTTTATATTGAAAGAGCCAGCGATGAATTGTGGTTTCACTTTTGCCCAAAATAGACGATATTTCTCGGACTGTTTCTACTTGTTTTGACTGAAATAAATAAAGCATTTGAACTTTATTATATGCTAAGATTCTTTTTTGTTGTTTCCTAATCTCTAGCAATACTTCTACAGATTCGGCAATCGTTATATGAGGACGCCCAGACATTTTAATGTTCTCCTTTACTTTTAACATAAGTCTAGCATAACTTTATAAAAATGGTATTACAAGCGGCAGTTGTACTACGCCTACAAAAACCCTCCTAGCCAAACAGTTAAGGATTTCTTGGGCTATGCGACTTCTTCGGAAGGACAGAAAGCTATGCTGGCCGGAAATTGAGCCTTTGCAAACGTCGGACATTCAGTGAAATAGTCCACCAGACTGAAGTCTGGCGCTACACAAGCTTGCGTCCGCGCAGGTGGACTTCTTCTTTAACCCACTTGGAGTGGGTTTTGTGTGTGTAGGCGCGGTTTCCAAGGGCAGGCAACCCTACAAACCTCAAAATACTATTCATTTGTCATTGCTGAACTGATAGGCTAATATTCGATGTAATTTAAAATTTAAGGTTTTTCTGTGAGCAAAAGTCGCGAACCCGTCGAAAGTTTACTTCTCTACTATTTATTCAAATGGTCAATTGTCAGCCCGATGCTGCACCTGTACTTTCGAGGCCGCATCTACGGTGCAGAAAATGTTCCGACAGAAGGGCCTGTGGTAGTAGTCAGCAATCACGCCAGCGATTTTGATCCGCCGATTTTGTCGAATTGCATGAGGCGGCCGGTCGCATTTATGGCAAAGGAAGAGTTATTTAAAGTTCCTATTTTGAAGCAGGCAATTACGCTTTATGGTGCTTATCCAGTGAAGCGGGAAAGTGCCGATCGCAGTGCAATTCGATCGGCTATCAATTCTTTGGAAAATGGCTGGGCGACGGGTGTATTTTTGCAGGGAACTCGCACGCCAGATGGCAGAATTACTGAACCGAAATTAGGTGCTGCGCTGATAGCCGCTAAGGCAAAAGCGCCGCTGTTACCTGTTAGTTTGTGGGGAACTCACGCGATTTCGTCGAAAGGTTCGGGAATTCCGCGTCCGGTGCCACTGACGGTGCGAATTGGCAAGCTAATTGAAGCGCCCGGTTCCTCGGATCGCGAGGAGTTGCAAGCGCTGACTCAAAGATGTGCGATCGAGATTAATGCCATGCACGATTTGGGTCGCTGATTTGCTTGGAGGTTGTTTTGTATAACTTACGCATAAACCTGGTTTGATAGATAAAAAACATCGTTACAGGTTTGTAGTGAGTACGAAGACTCCTCATTACAAACCTATTTTATTGCGGTTGTACGATGCCTCTGACATAAGCGACAGCTAAAGGGGAAATTTTTTCTGTAACTGCTGCGATAACTTGGCGATCAAAGTCAGTCCACACTCTAGGGCGATCGAACATACAAGGCTGCAATACCCCCCACAATAACCCGTCATCACAAAGGTGAGTGTGAATCAAAGCTCGATGTCCGAACTCTTTTGCCTCAAAATTTTTGTTGACTACTTCAGGATTTGCTGTCTCAACATCCTCAACAAAAATTGATGGTTCAGTTCGCAAAGCTGCTGCAAACAAAGGGTCTTCTTCCCCTAAAGATTCCGGTTCTTTTTTCCATTCCGCGTCCCAAACCTCTGGATAGTTTGAGTTGCGACGCCAGCAGTAAGGTACTCTGCCCATTTGCGTTTCAGGATTGCGGAGGTAGAGAAAAACCCGATCGCAATTTAACACCTCGCCTAAAGCCGGCACCAAAGCCGAAAAAACAGCATCCGGCGTTTTGCTGTCACTCAAAATTTGCTCTAGAACTTGTGGCAGAATTTGGTCGGTCATTAATTTTAGCTTTTGAAGTTCATCTACTAATTTTAAACTACTCCTTCTTTTCTCTTCTCTTCTTTTACGCATTTGTCATCAGCGTCTTCGCTGTTCGTTAAATCGCTATAGAAGAGAAGTTTTAAAACCAGAGGGAATGGAAAAAAATTAAAACTTGCTTAATCCTTCCCTTTGTTTATTCAATTCTCGCTTGGCTGAAGTTAGCACCCGTATAACCGGTTGTCAGCCAAAGAATAGCCCTAGCGCCGTCGCGAACAGCTTTTTGCATCGGTTCGGGGGTTCGCCCAGACGGAACTGCCACAGGCTTAAAACTAATGCCTCGACTGCCGAGCACGATTTCGCCGATAATCTGAGCTCGCCGCATATGATCGTCCGAAGTGATCAGATACACGCTCTCAATCCCTTGAGCTTTCAATTCATCTACCAGAGTGGTAAAATTTGTTACCGTATCCACCGCTCTGTAGTCTAAGTGCAGGCGATCGGACTCAATTCCCGCTTCTGAAAACACCCATTCGGCGAACTCGGGATTACTCCCAGACGACACCCAAATCGGCAATTCAGGATACTCCTGAGCAAATTTGGCGGCAAACACCTCTCGCTCCGTAGCCCCACCTAGAACGAACAAAGCTTGGGGTCTCTGAAATTCGCTCTTAACCTGCTGATAGCCAAACCAACACGCCATCAAAAGCCCTACTAGGAACCAAAAACTGCGTGAAGTGTTCAAACGCTTGTAACGCTGCGTGTTTGAATTGATTCTTAACCACATCTAAACCTATAAAAATTTTATGTAACTCACAAAGGAACCATAACAAAAAATACCGCACGTATAGCCCACTAACAGGAATTAAAAATTAAAAATTAAAAAAGGGTCGGGGGATCATAGATTTTAGATTTTAGATTTTAGATTGACTCTACGCTTGTGGTGGGGCTTAAACAGGTGATTTTAGATTTGAGATTTGAGATTTCAGATTTCAGATGGATTTTATAGAGGTTCTGCCTAAGTCCTCGTCTTCAAGCAAGTATTCGTCCTTGGGCAAATTCGTTAGCGGATATGCAAAAAAGAGGGGTAAAACTTAGGCTTACCCCTCCTGCTTTTAATTTTTCTTGATTGTTAACGGGACTGGCCGGGTTCGAACCGGCGACCTAGCGCTTCAGATTTGTGTGAGTTTCCCCACTCTCTGGACTATACCTTCACCATATGCTTGCAGCTTTTAGGTGGTGACCGTCTAGTCTCTAAACCTTCCTGATTTCAATATAGGCGATTGTTTAATCGCGCTGAAATCAGGCTTGGCTTGGTATTGCCTTAGAGTCATAGGAACCCACGAACTCTTTAGGTTTCACCAAATTTGACCACATTCACTCCTAGAGTTTCCTCGCAGGGTGCCCGATTCTTCAGGAGGCGCTTGCTCTATCCATCTGAGCCACAGCCCCAGTTGCTAAACCGTTTTGATTATAGCAGTTAATGTCGATTTTGAATTTTTTATTTTGGATGATTAGCGATCGCCAGTTGCAAGTTTCGCAGCGATGCGGGCAAAGTTTTCGGCTGCGGTGAGTTTACCAGCACCGTAACAGGCGCGCTGTCTCCATGCGGTGACGGGGAGATGTCCGGGGGGAGCATTTTCGTTAAAGGAGAGCTCGCTGTAATATTTCCAATTTTCCTTGACTCGCCAACCAACTCGATCGCAAAATTCAGTATAATTTGCCTCGGTACTTTCCCAAATCTGCTGCTGCACGCTCAACCCGAACCGCCCGCTGCTGTATTGTTGCCAAAGTTGGTCGATCGTGCGAAGGTCTGTAGGAGGAAGACTGTCAATATCGGCTGCACTCAGCCAGCCTTCGTCTTCCCTGACAGCGATTTGGAGCAAGATTTCCCAAGTGTGTTCATCAGCTTTGCGCCATTTTCCAGTTTCTAATAGCTTTGTCAGTTGTCGATAGTCCATCCCCACTTCAGAGATAGCCGGAGTTGAGTCAGGTATGGCGCCGATTTTGTCTTCTAGTCGCAGTAGAGTGCTGACAATCAATTCGGGGTTTAGTTGTTCGAGGCGGTACAGAACCCATTCTAACTGAGATTGAATGTATGTGCGGGCGATCGCACCTTGCTGCACTTCCCCCTGCAACTCATCAAATTTAGCTAACCAATTTTGTTGATTGCGGGCCAATTCCCACATTTGCTTTGCCCACTGCAATCTAACTTGTTCTTTTTTTAAATAAGTTTTGGAAGGCTTAGCACGCTGCGGGTAGGGAGTCAAATCCCAGCCGCAAATCGAGCACAACTCTGCTTTTTCTTCTATGTATTCAGCACCGCACACTGGACAGTTAGACATATCGCCATCAATTCGGTTGCCAAGTCATTATATGACATCTGGTAAATTAACCATAATTCGATTAGGTACGCACTTCGCACCCTACAATTACAGTTTATCTGTAGTAATCTGGGGATTTCGCACCCGAAAGTTAGAGTTATTTATACCGCTCTAACAAGGCAAGCGAATAGTAAACAAGCTGCCTTTGCCCAACTCGGATTTTACCTCGATCGTGCCGCGGTGAGCTTCGACAATTTGCCGACAGAGGTGTAGTCCCAAACCTGTACTGGATCTCCTGTGAGTTCCCGAGCCAAACCTTTCAAATAACTTTGCTTTTTCGCTGGGAGAAAGGCCGGCACCGGTGTCTTTGATTTCTATAATTACCCATGCCAGCGGTTGGTTTTTGAAGCTAGTATAAGCAGGTGAATTGGCAGCTTTTAAGCTGACATCTATTGAGCCGTTGTCGGTGAATTTAATCGAATTTCCGATGAGATTTGTCAGCAAGCGGTGCAGTTCCAGACGATCGCCCGGATACTTCGCAATCGGTGCACTTTCTCCACTTTCTGTCAAGTCTAAATTTACCGACAAACCTTTAGCATCCGCTAGGGGAGCTAGTTCTTCAGCTACCTCAGTAATAAGCTGGCGCAAATCCACGGCAGCGAAACTTAGGGATTTGGCGCCTGCTTCGTAGCGGTAGACTTCCAGCAGCATATTTACGAGCGCGATCAGGTTTTTGTTGCTGCGAACCATCGTCCCCAAAGCCTCGCCCATCTGAGGCGAAATTTCTCCCAAAGCTCCCTGCTGCATTAAACTTAGCATTCGATCGGCTGCTACGAGGGGCGTCCGCAAGTCGTGAGCGAGTCGGGAGACAAAATCTTCGCGCTGGAGGGCGATCGAATTGCGCTCATCTACGCTGTGTTTAAGCCGCAGGAGCGATCGAACCCTCGCCAGCAGTTCGTCCATTTCAACTGGTTTGCGGATGAAATCGTCTGCTCCCATGTCCAATCCCTGGACCACGCTGGCACTGTCGTGAGCCGTGATCAGCAAAATTGGGATAAAGGGCAATTCCTTATTTTGTCGGATTCGTTTAGTGACTTCGTAACCATCCATTCCCGGCATCATCACGTCTAGCAGTACCAAATCCGGGGCTGCCTTGTCAATTTGACTCAAGGCAGAAAATCCGTTCTCTGCCGTGCTAATTTCGTAACCTTCTTCTTCTAGGATTGTCTGAACCAACAAAACATTATCTGGTGCGTCGTCTACCACCAGAATGCGATCGGCTTTTGTGGCATTCGGAACAGATAAATAACTCATTTAATTGTTAGCCTGGAAATAAATACTAACTTTAATATGGCATCCGATTCATGCTTTCACATTTTTACAGTTGTTAACTCTGTCATAAGGAAGATCTCACAACTTTATCAAATCTTTTTACTTTTGAGCACTCGGATGTAATATAATCTACTACTTGGTTGTCATCGTATGTACGCCGTTCCAATCCTCGGGCGGGGGTATTTCCAAATAGCTCAGGGATCGGTCGAGGTGAACTTCCACAGGTCGATCGCTGGGTCGCATTGCTAAAGCCGCTTCAAAATAACTAATAGCTTTGTGAAAATTTCTAGCAATATAAGCATCCCTACCGTTACTGTAAAGTTCCAAAAATCGAACCGTTTCCCCGTCGATGGGTTCAGAACTATTTTGCAGCAACTCATAAATACCCACTGGCTGATTTTTGCCCTTAACCCGCACTTTGTCTAACTCTCGCACCCAAATCCCTTCGCGGCACAAACTGTATGTAAATTCGCTCAAAATTATATCGCATCCGTACTCCTTCGTAAGCTGTTCCAATCGCGAACTCAAATTCACCGCATCCCCGATTACCGTGTAATCCATTCGCTTTTGAGAACCAATATTTCCCGAAACCACCTCTCCGGAACTAATCCCAATCCCGAAGCGAAACGGATCTGCACCGGGGCGAGAATCATTAAACTCTTTCAAACGCCGGCGCATATCTAAAGCCGACTGAACCGCCATCCAACCATGACTTTCCGGGGGATTGAGCGGCAGGGGCGCGCCGAAAACCGCCATTAAAGCATCGCCGATAAACTTGTCTAAAGTGCCTTCGTAGTGAAAAACGGCCTCCACCATCGTCTCAAAATAGTCGTTCAGCAGGGATACCACATCGGAGGCTCCCAAATTTTCTGTCAGCGTGGTGTAGCCGCGAATGTCGGAAAATAAAATAGTCACTTCTTTGCGTTCGCCCACCATGAGGGCGCCTTCGCCCAAGGCCATGACTTTATCTACGACTCCGGGAGTCAAGTAGCGGTACATCGTATTTTTCATCCGCTTTTCGTGGCTGATGTCTTCGAGCACCACTAAACCGCCGCGCACGCCGCCTTCTGGATTGATCAGCGGGTTGACCGTCAAATTCAAACTACGTTCAATTACTTTAATTCGAGAGGCGGGGATGGGCAGCGGACAATAAGGGTGATACAGGGCAGAATTTCGCAGCGCAAATAGAGATTGGGCATTAGCTAATTCTGCCAGCGCTACTTCCTCAGTCCACGCGCGGTTTTCGCCCCAAGCGTAATATAAATTGGGGTCAGTGCGATCGGGCACGGCCAAAATATAACTTTCTTCTTCTTCTTCTTCTTCTTCTTCTTGTTGGGAATTTAACGTTTTTTCTACCAACAGTCCCACAGTTAAACTTTGTTCGGGAACGTAATGTCTGGCAGCAGTTTTGAGACTGTCTTCTAGTCGAAATTGCAAATTATCGATCGGCACAACTTCCCAAACATAGCGATTCACCAGTTTATCTTCCCAAATCTGGGGATTGTGTTTGCCTTTAGCTTGATTTGGGGGACAGCCCAACAATTCCAGCGCCGCTTCGTTAATTGTTACAAC
Source organism: Microcoleus sp. N9_A2 (assembly GCF_036701775.1). NCBI lineage: Bacteria > Bacillati > Cyanobacteriota > Cyanophyceae > Oscillatoriales > Microcoleaceae > Microcoleus > Microcoleus sp. N9_A2. The sequence continues at coordinate 17,292 of NZ_JAUBRH010000010.1, forward strand.
TCGCCCCTGTAAATCGGTGGAAATTACTGCATCAGAAAGACTTTGCAGCATATCTTTTTGATACTGTTTTTCCACCATCACATTCTGAAACAGTTGAGAATTTTGCAGCGCCATTCCCGCTTGGGAATTAAACGCTCGCAAAAACTCTTCGTCAGAAGGGGTGAAAGTACCTTGGTTCTTATTAATTAGCTGAGTTACGCCGATCAGCTCACCTTTAGCGTTATGCACCGGCATACACAAGACAGTCCGAGTGCGGTATCCCGTTTTCTGGTCTGTAGAAGGGTCAAAGCGGGGATCGTCGTAAGCATCTGTAATATTTAGAGGTTGACCTGTCGAAGCGACGTAGCCAGCAATTCCCTTATTAGCAGGAATGCGGACTTCCATCATCGTTTTGTCGTCGGCCTTGGCAACTTTTGTCCAGAGTTCGTTGGTTTCCCGATTTAACAAAAATAGCGTGCTGCGATCGGCTTGCATCAAGTCGCGAGCTTGATCCATCACAGAGCGCAAAGTTGTTTCCAAGTCAAGACTTTGACCCAAAGTCGTGGTCGCTCTCAGCAGTGCGGCAACCCCTCGCTGGTTGCGGGCCACGACGTAGAAAGACTGACAGCTTTCGAGAATAATCCCGATCGAATCTGCAAAAGCCTGGAACTGCTGTTCGTCTTCCTCGCTAAAGGAGACATCGCCAGCTTTATTTAACAGTCTGACCACCGCTACGGGTTCATGTTGGCTCTTGCTGCTAAAAATTGGCATACAGAGGATGGTCTCGATCTCGTAGCCCGGTGGTTCGTCTACTTCGGAATTAAAATACTCGTGCGATCGAGCTTCGGCGACATTAATCGATTTTCCGGTTGTTGCGACGTAGCCTAAAATGCCTGCATCCATAGGCAAGCGCACTTCTACATCCTCGCCCGTAAGTGGATCTAGTGTTTTGTGCCACAGTTGATTTTTGTTGGAGTCAACCAAAAAAATTGTTGTCCGGTCTGCTTGCAAAATTTGACCAATTTTGACAGTGAAGGCATCTAACAGTTGCTCTAAGAGAGTTTCGAGTGCTTCATTGTTAATCAGGTCCATCGCCCGGATAAATTGCTGAAATTCAGCCGTGATAAAGTCCAGCAGGCACACTAATTCAGGAACTGGCAGGCTCTTAACACGGGAGGTCAATGCCCCCATAAAATTGACTTGAGTCAGTGTAGCCAGAACGCTACCAGTATTGGAGAATGTCATGATTAACTGCTTGCTCAGAGGGGTAAACTGACCGCAGGTCGATCGGCGCTAGATGCGGCGGCGGTGCAAACTCTTGAATTTGTTTGCCAGGGCATCGGCACTCGCTTGTCGCTTTGATGAATCGTCGTGAGTTCAAAAGTGGCGCACGCAACTTCAGTTTGCTTGTTATGTATGTTCGATCGATCTTTTTTACAACCTCGATACTGATGAGGGTTCGTCAATTCAAGCTGAACTTGAGTTCGCAAAACTGCTAGCCTGAAAATTAGGTGACAGGGTTTAGTTCGATCGAGAGTGCAATGTGGATTGGACGCTCTGTGATCGGCAGCAGCGCGCGGTGTGACTGTTTTAGCGCACTCGGCGACCGTATCCGGTCAGGTAAAGGGCGCTATGAAAGCAGCGCGCAAGGCATTCCTACAGAGCTTACTCATAGTTTAATGGTAAACGCAACAGCAGGATAGCGACGGTAATTTATGCAGCAAAAAAGTTCGATCAGTCTTTGAAAACATTCCGACAATACTACCAACTGACGATCGAACAACGAAGCTAAGCTGGCGGTGATGTTTAAAGGTGCTACAGATCCTGACATTTAGGCCGCTCTGGGCAGGGACTCGGCAAATACCACTGATTGATAGTAGCGCTGCAGTTGTGCGGCGGCGGCGGCCCAACCCCAGCGTTCGGCTTCTCGGCGAGCGTTATGGCCCAGGGTTTCCCGTTCTTCGGGATTCGCAAACAGACGCTTGGTGGCGGCGAGTGCTCCTTCTTCGTCGGCGGGGTCAAATAAATATCCGTTAACGCCGTCAGTGACGATATCGGGAATTCCGCCACTGCGCGCCGCCACTACAGGCGTCCCCGCAGCCATTGCTTCTAGGAGCACTAAGCCCAGGGTTTCGGTGCGGGAGGGAAAAATGAAGGCGTCGGCTGATGCGTAAGCAGAAGCCAATTCTTGCCCCTTGAGGTAGCCGACAAAATTGGTGGGTGTACCGGCAAAATATTGTTCAAGGGTTTGCCGATGCGGGCCGTCTCCCACTAGGGCGAGGCGGGCATCGGGAATCGCTGCGAGGACTGGTTTGATGCGTTCGATTTCTTTTTCTGCACCGAGGCGGCCGACGTACAGCAGGAGGGGACTGTCTGGGTTATTTTCAGAAAGGCGCGATCGCATTTCTCGACTTGCCAATTCCGGGACAAACATTTCAGTATCTACGCCCCGCTGCCACAAGTCTACTCGCTCAATGCCGTGAGTTCTCAATTCCTCGACCATTGCTGTGGAAGTGCACAGATTCAATTCGGCTTGATTGTGAGCCCCTTTAAGCAATTCCCACAGCAAAGGTTCGAGCATTCCAAAACCGTAATGGTGCAAGTATTTAGGCAAATGCGTGTGGTAAGAAGCCAAAATCGGAATATTGAACTTTTTGCCGTAATATATGCCCCCCAATCCCAAAATAGCGGGATTGACAACGTGAATAATATCTGGTTTAAACTGTTCTAATTCTCGACCAACAGCCGGAGAAGGAAGTGCCATTTTCAATTCCGGGTACATCGGCAAAGGCAAACCCTCCACACCGTAAACTCGGGCACCTTTGTATTCTGTAATCCCGTAATCTGGAGAAAAGATCAAAACTTGTGCGCCCGATCGCTGCAAGTGATCTACAGTGTGAATCAGCCGAGTGACAATGCCGTCTATTTTCGGCAAAAATGTTTCAGTGAACAGAGCAATTTTCATAAAAATAAGTTATTTAGGGAGCCGATAATCATAGCCTGCGGCCAAGGTCATCGGTAACAGGATACACTGTCTCGCGGGGAGCTAAGTCATGGCGTGCGATCGGCTGCTTTTCTACACTTCTTCTGTCAGTTGCACTACCGCTAATTCCGAGCGAGAGGTTTTTGGGATAAAATGCCAATTCCCTGAATGCCAATTGATAAAATTATCCCACCTAAAAGCCATCCCACACTTTCACTCAAGCAAAATTCTGTGAATTTCCTGTGCTGTTCTGGCAATTTATCTGGCTTTTTAAGTGGCAGATAAGCCTTCGCTAACTCGCCACTAATTTAGACTTCTCGGCGTTACAGCAGCCCATTCCCCTATTAAATAATAAGCAAAAACTGCCATCGCTGAAAATCCAGGCAGAACCACCAAAAGCAACAGAATGAGAATTCGACTTTTCACAGCATTTCTTCCGAAACAAGCCAGCAGTAAAAAAAACCTGATGCCATTTTTTAATTAACCGCAGAGGACACAGAGGACACAGAGCAAGAGACAAAAAAGATAGATCATCGTAATATACAGCCAAATTCATTCAGAACTTGCGAACCCTTCTCCTCTCTTCCCTTCTTTTCTCTTACTTCGCGCCCTTCGCGCCTTCGCGGTTCGTTAAAAATCTCTTACCCCGCAAATAGATACCAGAACTTACTTCCAAGAAACCTTCGGCAAAATCTGGTTTTTATCGACGCGGTGCTGATATTTTGTAGCAAAATTCAACAGAGAATCGAGCAGGGAATCTGAGAGATAGTGCGGCTGCAAGCCTAGTTCTAGCAAACTGGTGTTTTTGGCATTGAAATAATGTTCTTCTTTCTCGACTCGGGGATTTTCGAGGTGGTTGATTTCTACTTTTAATCCCATTGCCGTGCCTGCTTTTTGCACCAATGAGGCTAAGTCGCCGACGCTGAATTGTTCGGTGAATTGGTTGAAGACGCGGAATTCTCCGGCGGCGGCGGGGTTGGCGATTGCTAATTCCACGCACCGCACGGTGTCCCGAATGTCTAAGAAGGTGCGGGTTTGTCCGCCTGTACCGTAAACTGTCAGGGGATGACCGATCGCAGCTTGGATGCAAAATCTGTTCAATGCCGTACCAAATACTCCGTCGTAGTCCAAACGGTTGATTAACAGTTCGTCCATGCCGGTTTCTTCTGTGAGCACGCCGTAGACTACGCCCTGATTTAAGTCGGTGGCTCTTAAACCCCAGATTTTGCAAGCAAAATGGATGTTGTGGGAGTCGTGGACTTTTGACAGGTGGTAGAAACTGCCCGGTTGTTTGGGATAGGGTAGTGTATCTTTGCGGCCGTTGTGTTCGATCGTAATGTAGCCTTCTTCAATGTCAATATTCGGCGTGCCGTATTCGCCCATTGTCCCCAATTTCACTAGGTGACAGTCGGGGAAGTCTTCGCGGATGGCGTACAGCAGGTTGAGTGTCCCGACGACGTTATTGACTTGGGTGAGGACTGCGTGTTCGCGATCGATCATTGAGAAAGGTGCCGAACGCTGTTCGCCGAAATGGACGATCGCCTCTGGTGCAAATTTTCTCATGCTTTTGCTGAGAAAATCGTAGTTGGTGATGTCACCGACGAACAAGTCGATCGACTTACCCGTTAAATCTTGCCATCGCTGGAGTCGTTGCTGAATCGGTGCAATGGGAGTGAGGGTGTCGCTGCACAGTTCCAGATCCCAGTGCCGCCGCACGAAGCTGTCGAGGATGCCAACTTCGTGACCTTTGTTAGAAAGGTAGAGTGCGGTTGCCCAACCGCAATAGCCATCGCCACCAATAACCAGGACTTTCATAAATCAACAACGGTGAATCTTGCTTGCCAATACTGGGTTAATGTACCAGGTATTGGTGCATTCTGAACCTTTTATCCAAGCGTGTTGGCCAAGTCGGGACTCGGTTTTTCGTCAAACCGGAATTTCGTCAGCGAAACTGGCCCAGCGGGTGAATTCAAACGGGCCGGCGAGGGCTCCCCAGACGTGGGCGTCGGTTTCTGGGTCGCGTCCGCGATCGTGGCTAATAAATTTGTCTTGGTCAATCTCGAATTCGCTGTCTAGATAGGTTTTTTTACCATTTCTGACCACCATACAGCCTTTTCCGGGTTCGACAGACCCTTTGAAGCTGTTGCCCGTCCAGTGCGTAAAAAAGGTGCAGCCTGGGAGGAGTGTCAGTTGTTCTTTTGTGATTTCTTGCAACCGTTGCGGGTCGCGGGATGCGCCGTAGAATTGTTCTTCGTTTTCTATGGCATAATTTTCGATGTCGATGCGCTCGCCTACCGGGACTAATTTCAAAACTCGGACTCGGTACGGTACATTCAGTTCAATATCGTAGGCTTGTTCTAGGTACAAGCTAACCCCATCCAGAACTTCGACGGGTAAAGGCCTCATGCAGACGCGGATGTGGGCGAAGAAGGGCGGGTTTTCAAATGCTTGGGCTTGGTTGCTGAAATCGGCGGCCATCCAGCGGGCGAGGGTGACGATATCTGTGGAATGAGTCATTTCGATTTTAGATTTTAGATTTTAGATTTTGGATTGAGGGAGTAGAAGTTATTTTAGGGGAAAGCGGGCGATCGGCTATAGAAGGTGTTATGTGCTTTACGAACAAGTAAAGAAACGGCGGCGATAAGTACGGCATTAATCAAGGTATCCCCGACGCGAGATCGCTCTTTTCTTCTACCAGGGCTCGAAGTTTTAGTCGAACTCGCCCCATTGGTGCGCCCTCAATCTTCCAAAATCTCGACCAAATCTTCCATTGTCACGTCGAAGGCGCGGGCAATTTTGTAGACAGCAGAAAGATCGACTGTGTTTAAAGCATCGCGCCTCCCGTAGCTTTTTACTGTGTTGTAGTTGACTCCCGAGCGATCGGCAACTTCTTTGAACGTCCAACCTCTTTGCTCAGCTAGTTCTCGAATCCGCAGTCTAACGTAGCCCATATTTGGCTTGACATCGGTGCATATATACCCGACAATAGCTATGTACACTGAAAACGATCGCCCTCCTAGCCTCGAAAACTTAAGGGCGACCGTTTTTCTACCAAATCTCGCTTTTGGCGGGAAGGATTACCCTATGATACCAACATCCAAGCCCAAATTAAACACTCATCCCTGGTGTATCGTGCGGCAATTGCCAAGCAGCGATTGGTGGTTGCTCGGTTCCACCGCCGGGGCGATGCTGAGGGATACATACAGATTTTACGGCGGTTGTTGCCGGCGGCTAAACACGCGATCGTTTTTGATACGACAGGGGCCCAGAAATTGGCAGAAGTGCGATCGACTCAATTAGAACGAATTTTGTAATTAATCAGGAGCGATCGTGTTTTATAGCAAGTGCGATCGCTCCTGTGTTATTATCCAGAAGTCAGCCCCTAGCCCGACTCCACGCTACAATTATCATCTTTAAACGGATAATTCTTTTAGGTTTTTTTTCCTCTATTATACTCTATAATATTTCCAATTTCAATTATAAGCGCTATAGTGAACGGCAAGTTTCTTTAATGGGATGTATGTGATAGAGTTGTGGTGTTGATAGTTTTAAGCAGCATTTTGTCGTTTATGATCCTAACAGAGAATAACACAGTATGCTACTGGTTAAGACAAAACTTGGCATCAGTTTTATTCATGGTATTGGTCTTTTCGCAGCGCAGTTTATTCCCAAAAATACTGTTACCTGGGAATACTCTCCATACTTCGATACGTCTTATGAAGAGGCTGATGTTGAACGTATGTCTCCTTCCGCAAAAGAACAGTTCCTAAAATATGCCTATTTTGACAATATCCTCTGTAGATATGTTCTTTGCTTTGACGATCAACGTTTCATCAATCATTGTTCGGAGTCTCATAATATTCTTTCGACAGTGCGACGAGACGTTGCAGCAGTTGACATCTACGAGGGAGAAGAACTTGTTTGCAACTATAACTGTTATGATGATACTTATTTTATACGTCTTGGCATTCAGGAAATCACTGTGACACGCACCATACAATCTAGTTAAAGTGTTACAATTGCGTGCTGGATTTATTGAATTAGTTAATAATAGCATAAAATTTTATAGGAGGAAGCATTTGCGCCGTCAATCTACAGATAAACCTAGAGATTTTTGGCGCAAATACTTCGTCGAACTGACACTTTGGCCAGAGATTAAATACTCTGGTTCAGACATCTAAATCAGTGAATTAGATGAGTTTGACAGCCCGCAGACCAAACATCAGCACTGTCGCCAAGCCGACCATTCCGCCGAAAAGCCCGAAATAAGTTATTATGCCGCTAAGAGTCATTGCAATTTCCCCAAAACAATCAATAAAAAGACATTTGACACTCCCCAGCCTTAAGGGGTGGGGATTCTTGGTTCACTGATACACCTTACAACTCTCTATCCTTTCGGCACTACTTAAACCAAAAACCCGTTCAATAGAACTAAGTTTCGAGTCTAATTTAGAGGAGTCCCAGCGGGCTTATCTCCGCAAGCTTTAGAGGATTGCTCCCCTTGTTTCCGTATGCCCTACGGTACAACTTGAATATCAAGTATTTGATTTGGCTGCTTAACAGGTGATCATTGGCTACCCTAGCTCTGTTTATCGTGGTTATCGCCATCCACTACGCATTACTACTTCCTATCCTGTCAAGTGGGGACACCCCAGATTTATATTGTCTTGTGATAGCGGTTTTTCAGCCTGTGCTATCTCTAGTATGCCATACTAGAGCGACACTATATCGACATTAATCCGTCGAAGTGACGGGGTTTTCAACCCAATTTTCTGATAATCTAAAATCTAATATCTAAATTAGATCAATATGCAATCCATAATTAAAGTTGACTTGGGGCCACAATCTTACAATGTTTGCGTGCGATCGGGCGGTTTAGACGAACTCGGCAGTCTGATGGGCGATCTAAGTTTGGGCAAAAAAGTGCTGCTGGTGTCGAATCAGTCGATTTTTCGGCAGTACGGCGAAAGAGCAACCGCAGCCCTCGAATCAGCCGGTCTGGAAGTCGGTACCTGCATTTTACCACCGGGAGAACAGTACAAAACTTTAAATTCGGTACAGAAAATTTACGGTGCGGCTTTGGAAAACCGCTTAGAACGTTCCTCGACAATGGTCGCTTTGGGCGGCGGGGTTGTGGGCGATATGACGGGTTTTGCGGCGGCGACTTGGCTGCGGGGAATTAATGTCGTGCAGGTTCCGACTTCGCTGCTGGCGATGGTTGATGCTTCTATTGGTGGCAAAACAGGGGTAAATCATCCTTTAGGGAAGAATTTAATCGGGGCTTTTCACCAGCCACGTTTGGTGTTAATTGACCCGGATGTCCTAAAAACTCTGCCGGCGAGGGAGTTTCGTTCGGCGATGGCGGAAGTCATCAAGTATGGGGTGATTTGGGATGCTGAACTTTTCGGGAAGTTGGAGAATTGCAAGCGTTTGGATCAAATGCGCTATGTGAAGGCGGATTTGTTGGCAGAAATTTTGAGTAGGTCTTGCCAAGCTAAGGCTGAGGTGGTAAGCAAAGACGAGAAGGAATCGGGTTTGCGGGCGATTTTGAATTACGGGCACACCATTGGTCATGCTGTGGAAAGTTTGACCAATTACAAGGTGATCAATCACGGGGAAGGAGTGGCCATCGGCATGGCTGCGTCAAGCCGATTGGCTGTGGAGTTGGGAATGTGGGATGCTGAGTGCGATCGCCGCCAGTCTGCTTTGCTTGAAAAAGCGGGTTTACCTGCCAAATTGCCGGCGGGTGTGGATGTTGAGGAAATTTTGCATACTTTGCAACTCGATAAAAAGGTGCAGGATGGCAAGGTGCGGTTTGTGCTGCCGGTGCGCTTGGGTGAGGCTGCTGTGAGCGATCGGGTGGATGGGGATTTGATTATACAAGTTTTGAAGGAAATGCTTTAGATTCTCGTTTTTGGGGGTGTTTAACCGCCGCTGAACGCTGATTCACGCCGATCGCCAAAGATGTTTTTTCTTTCAATCTGCGATCGGCGGTTGAGTTCAGGAACCGCTCGACCGCGAATTAATATCCTCCAAAATTTGATCGACTCTGTTAGCCGCTTGAGTTCTGCCTTGCTTGATAAATAACTCCTTAGCTTTTGTGAGGCTGGCTACGGCCTCGGCTTGGTTTTCCTTGTCTCCTTGCTGGTACAAACCGACTCCTAAATTGTTTAAAGCATCGGGATATCGATCGTTAATTTTAACGGCTTGTCTCCACTGAACAATTGCCTCGGGCAACTGCCCCTGACTTGCCATCGCCACGCCTAAATCGTTGTGAGCTTTGGCGTGCTGCGGGTTGACTTCAATTGCTTTTTGGAATAGACCGATCGCATCGCTCATTTTACCTTGCCCCGACAGCATACTTCCCAACTTGTAATAAGCATCCGCTTGTTTGGGATAGCGAGCGATTAGTTGCCGATACAAAGCTTCGGCATTAACAGCATTTCCTTGACCGTAAAGGTCGTTGGCAGTTCTCAAGCCCATCGTGTAGCCTTTACCTACAACTTGGCACTTTTTCTCGGAGTTGCCTTCCTGCTTGCAAATCCTGAGTTCGTCTCCCTTCATTTCGTAGGATAGAACTTCCCGAACAGCAGGGCCTCGGCGCGATGGCTGCAAGTTCTGCGACTGCAAGTTTTGGGAGAGTTGCAGGGCGATTGGCTCAGCTTGTGCCGGTTGGGCCACTGCTGCAATGCAGATTCCTGCACCTACCAAAATGCTTGGGGCAATCCACCTCAAGGGTTTGAACAAGCGAAACTCTCGATCGTTTTTCATGTCTTTTGTGGAAACGTGTTGTTGATATCCTGGGTTTCACTAGGGCCGTAAGAGTCGGAGCCGATGGGGCCCACCCGATGAAATAGTTAGTTATTAACAGTCGAGATATTTTAGCACTGCGGGGCCGAGTTTGAGTTAAATTAGAGTAGAATTCCGATCGATTCTCAGTCAACCTTAGCAGGAAAATAGAAATGGGGCAGTCTATTCTTACCATGCTCTTTGCGCTCATCCTCGGCTACGCTGTTAACTCAAGCGTCAAAATAGTCAGCGGTGGCGACGAAGCTTTAGTGGAACGTTTGGGTCAATACAAGCGCACCCTCAAGCCAGGATTCCACTTTATCAGTCCCCTGGTCGAAAAAGTCGTCTGCGTGGACACAAGCCGTGAAAGAGTTTTAGACATTAAACCTCAGTCAGCAATCACGGGAGATAATGTGGCTCTCGAAGTCGATGCCGTTGTGTATTGGCGGGTTGTGAATTTGCAGAAAGCTTATTATGGAATCGATCAAATTGAAAATGCGATCGCCAACTTAGTTTTAACGACGTTTCGCGCTGAAATTGGTCGATTGCCCATGCAAGACATCTTGGGTTCCCGAGATGACATGAATAAAAAGTTACTCAAGAAGTTGGACGAAGCTACCGAAACTTGGGGCGTCAAAGTAATTCGCGTAGAAATTCAAAGCATTACACCTCCGAAAAGGGTGCAAGAAGCTATGGAAGAAGAGCGGGCTACCAAGAGCGAGTGGCAAGCAATGGTCAATAAGGCGATCGGCACTAAGGAGTACATGAGGCTCTTAGTTGAAGCTTTAGACTCCAATCCGAATAGCCAGCAAGTTTTGAATTACTTAGTAACAGAAAAATACTTAGACGCTCAACAAAAATTAGGCGAAAGTGACAATGCCAAAATTCTGTTTATGGATCCGAGGAGCATGAGCGAAGCCCTGGGCGAGCTGATGGGTTCTATGCCCGATGTGATTCATTCTGAGGGCGGAGAAATGAAAGTTATCGATACTAACACTTCTCAAGACTGATTCCTGAAGATAGCGTCGGCAACCAGACAAACATCGTGCATTTCTCTGACATCGTGAACTCGCAAGATATCTGCCAAATTTGCGATCGCACCTGTACAAGCCGCCGCTGTCCCCCAAACTCTTTGTTTCGCTTCTGGCTGATTCAAAATGTGACCAATGAAGCTTTTTCGCGATACTCCGACTAAAATCGGACAGTTGAAAACACGGAATTTTGGCAACTCGCGCAGAATTTCTAAGTTTTGACTGTAAGTCTTGGCAAAGCCAATACCAGGGTCGAGAATTATTTTAGATTTGTCAATCCCCGCAGCAACTGCTGCCACAATTCGACTCTCGAAAAATTCCCCAATTTCCCCCATTAAATCCCGATAATCTGTGAGTTGTTGCATCGTCTGGGGAGTACCCCGAATGTGCATCAAAATTATTGTCACTTTTAACTGAGCAACCGTTGACAGCATTTCTGCATCAAAAGTAGCTCCCGAAATATCGTTAATTATATCCGCTCCCGCCTCAACCGCAGCTTTTGCAACCTGCGATCTGGTAGTATCGACCGAAATAGGAACTGAGCCAAAAATATCGGCTTTTTGTCGCAGTATTTGTACTACAGGTATAACGCGATCGATCTCCTCTCCTAATGATATTTCCGCTGCACCAGGCCGAGTAGATTGACCGCCAATATCAATAATATCTACCCCCGAGTTTACCATATTTTCCGCTTGCGCCAAAGCAGATTCTATGGTAGTGAAATCTCCGCCGTCGCTAAAACTGTCAGGGGTTACGTTCAAAACGCCCATCAAATAAGTGCGTTTTCCCCACTCGAAAGATTGACCTCTAATTGTCATTTTTATTTAGTGACCACCTTCTTTTTCGACTAGCTAATCCGCCAAGTGCGAGCGCGTAAGTCGGAAGCCGTGGTTAATATCCCTAAAAAGCTAGGCGACTCAATTTAAAATGCTACCAATAAAGGGCCAATCGTTTGCAAGACAGAGACAACAGTCTCAATAGACAATCCTAGCAAGGTCGCCAATTGACCGAGCCCCGTTGCTATTTCAGTAATTCCCGCCCCGGAACTGATTAAAGCTATCAACTGGCTGATAATTTCAGTAACAGCAGGTAATGTAGCAGTAATAGCGGGTTCTTGAGCAACCAAGCCAGACAGAAACGCAACAGCTCCAACTCCCGCTTTGAGAGCTGTGAGTAGTGCGGTTAGCTGCATGAGCGCGTTTGGCCCTTGGGTGTGAATGTAATCTAAAATTTGTGCGATTGTTGCTACGAGTGCATCCATGCCTCTGTCCTTGTTAAAGTTTTATTTTACTTAAGCTCGATTTTGAATCGTTTAACAAAGTTTGCTAGAGGAGTGTATGACACTTTTCCTACTGTCCTGGTTCAAGTGTTGGAAGCAAACAATTTTCCAGATTTCGTCTGCTATAACTCTTACAGATTATCTGGTTTTGGTGTCATCACTCCTGGCATAACCCCCCAATTACTAATTACCCATTAGGACTTATTTGTAATTGACAATTCGAGCAAAACTCGCAGCTTCCAAACTAGCACCGCCTACCAGAACCCCGTCAATCTCAGGCATCGCCATAACTTCATCAATATTCTCCGGTTTAACAGAGCCGCCGTACTGAATTGGCACGCCAGAATTAGTCAATTTACTGCGAATCAAACCAATAACTCGGTTAGCTTCCTTCGTTTCGCAAGTATCGCCAGTGCCAATCGCCCAAATCGGTTCGTAAGCAATTACCAACTTATTTTGGTCAACACCAACTAAATCTTTTTCCAACTGAGAAAAAATGTGAGATTCAGTTTCCCCTGCATCTCGCTGCTGCTTGGTTTCCCCAACGCACAGAATCGGAATTAAATCGTATTTCTGAGCAGCTTTCAGCCGCAAATTCACCGTTTCGTCAGTTTCCCCAAAATATTGGCGGCGCTCACTGTGGCCGATGATGACATAGCGCACACCAAGTTCACTCAGCATTGGCCCGGAAATTTCCCCTGTAAAAGCTCCAGACTCTTGCCAGTGAACGTTCTGAGCACCGAGTCTGATACGGCTGCCGTGCAAATTTTTCGAGAGGACAGCCAAGGAAGTGAAGGGAACGCAAAGCACGACTTCCCGTTCCTCTGGGGTTTCCGTCAGGCAGGACATGAATCCTTGAAGAAACTCTAGGGATTCAGTCCTAGTTTTGTACATTTTCCAGTTGCCAGCAATAACTATTTTCCGCACGGGTGACTCAGTAGCTCTGTGAACATCAAAATCAGGCAACTTATAGTTTAAGGCTTTAGCGTACCTTTCGATCCTTCATTGCCCAAACTCGATGCGAGCTTGCTCAACTAAGTCAACGGTGACGACTTCGGTTTCGGCTTCGCGGGCCAACTGCTCGATGCGGACGCGAGCTTGTCCCCGGACAAAGTAGGGAATATTTTTCAGCTTCGCCTTGGCTTCTGGCGTCCATTTTAAATCATCGGAAAATTCGGAATCGGGCATGGCGTTTTGAGCGATCGACTACAAGCCTTCATGGATCTGGCTTTGATGGAAGCCTGGATGTATTAAATTTACCACGATTTGCGATCGCCCCACACCTTCTCACTCTGCCTTAAATTTGTTGCCTAAAATAGCTGACGCTTCTTGTAAAAGCTGATTCTGCTCTTGTCGAATTGCCTCCAACCTTGTCAAAATATTAGCAAGTCTTTCTTGAGACTCCCAACTGTTTGATTCAACTCCCCTCAATTGTAAACCTGAATTATTTTTGTCTTCTGAATTCTTTGAAACCAATGAGTTTACAGCCACTCCACCGACCTTACTTACAGATTTATATCCGACACTCAAAACTCTTTGCATAAATTTTACAGGGCTTTGCAGAAGAAATAACCATCCTCCTGCAAAAAATCTACTTAAAGCCTGAAAAAACCCTAAGATAATGAATACAAATAGCAGTATCACTGCTAAAGATATCAGCGGGTGATTCACCAACCAAAAAATTACAGGATTAGAATCGATCCAATCTGTGACGGTAGCATGGATAGCACTTTGGAGGGCATCTGAAGCTGCACCGCTCATATTTTCCGCCTTGTTAAGGCTATCTTCTAATGAAGCCTTAGCCTTTTCTGTAGCTACATTTACACTATCTAGAGCTTGGCTAGTGCTTTGATTCAGAGTATTGACCGCAGAGTTAGTAGTTTGATTAATAGTTTCTTTAGCAGTTGCCGCAGAGTGAGAGATCGCATCAACAGCTTTGTTGGTATTTTCACTGACGCGACTAACTGCTTGATTCACCACTTCAGATATAGAAATTCTCGCTTTTTCTGTTTTCTCCGCTACAGTGCCTAAAGCATTGTTCGTAGCTTGATTAACAGTATTAACCGCAGAATTCGTAGTCTGAGTGAGAGCTTCTTTTGCCTGAAATGCAGTTTCGGAGAGAGAATATTTAGCTTGGGCTGTTGCTTCTGAAGTAGAATTCACTGCTTTTCCGACTTGTTCCGTCCAAACTTCTTTCGTTTTTTGAAAGCTTTGAGAAAAATCAGGCAGTGCTACTTCCATAGTAAGTGATATCCATTAAGTTAATTTACTGTTTCCAGTGATTGATAGTATATAGCAATGCTTGCAGGAGCCATAAATTTTTTACCCCACCCCAACCCTCCCCGAAGTCGCGGGGAGTCCGTAAGAAATTCACAAATGATGCGAGAATTGCTATAGTATAGCTTCCAAGCCCCCATGCTTTGAAAGATAGTGCCAACGCTTTGACGATGTGTTCCCGACTCAAGCCCAAAGACAGGAGTTTAGAGGTTTAGACACTATTTGGGGAGATTATTGGGAGAAAGGAGAGAAAAAACCTATCCCAGAGCGCGCAGAACGCTGTAAATGTTTCTTAACAAAGCTTACGCCTTTTTGCAGTCAGAGCTTCCTGTTGCGAACAAACGCTCAACTAAGGGCGAAGCTATACGCGATCGTATGACCATCAGATGTATTACCCAAAAATAAAGCTGACGATCGCTCAAATATGAGGCAGGAATTTGATGCACCTGAAAAAGCCTGAATTAATTTAAGACATATAGCATATTATCCCACGGACGATCGTGGGAGAACTGGCGATCGTTCGTCAAAGCTCGCTCGACGTTGTAAAAACTGTTTAATGCCCGCAAAAATAATTACATATTTACAAAAATTATCGCAAGTTACCAGACTTTATACCCCCGAAACAAAGCGATAAATTTTAAGTAGGCTGTGGCTGTTGGTTTAAAAAACCCGACGCTGCCTAGGATGTTGTGGGGGCAGCTTAGCTGGTGTATAATTTATAACATATTTGCTAATTTTTCACTTTCCGTCCCAAGCTCAAAATATGCTAGGCTAGAATGTTTCCAAAGCTTAAGATACACCATGACGTATGTATCAATCATTAGAAGAGTCAGCCATTTCGACTAACCTATCTACGGAACCGTCCTCTCTAATTCTCATCGTGGATGACGATGCCTTGATGCGTTTGCAACTTCGACTGTATTTACAGAAGGAAAAATACCGAGTGGCTGAAGCTAATGATGGGTTGACAGGGCTAGCAGCTTATGAGGAAGTACATCCAGACCTCATCCTGCTAGATGCAGTGATGCCCACTATGGATGGTTTTGCTTGTTGTCAAAAATTATCTGAAGTGCCTGAGAGCGATCGCCCACCTATTTTGATGATTACTAGCTTGGAAGACAAAGAATCTGTCGATCGAGCGTTTGCAGCCGGAGCGGCTGACTATATAACCAAACCAATTCACTGGGCTGTTCTGCGACAGAGAGTGCGGCGGTTGATTCAGCAATTCCACTTGCAACAGCAACAAACCCTAATTTACAAGCAGCTAGAGGCCGCCAATCGACAATTAAAATACCTAGCGTCAATTGACGGTTTGACTCAGATTGCCAATCGCCGTCAGTTTGACCAACAGCTAGAAGACGAGTGGCGACGCATGACGAGGCAGCAAACTCCTTTGTCACTAATTTTGTGTGATATCGATTTCTTCAAGCCTTACAACGATACTTATGGACACCAAGCAGGCGATGTATGTTTACAGCAAGTTGCCGCAGCTCTCAATCGCAGTATTAATCGAGCGGGAGATTTAGTCGCACGTTATGGAGGTGAAGAATTTGTAGTGATTTTATCCGACACCGAGCTTGAGGGAGCAGTCCAAATCGTTAAGCAAATGCAGACTCGTATCCAAGCTTTAGCAATAGTACATAAGAGTTCTCCAAATCATTGCATTACGCTCAGCTTCGGTATTACCACTGTGATTCCCACCCAAGAGATCCTGCCAGAAACTTTAATTACTGCTGCCGATGCAGCACTTTATCAAGCTAAAGACCAAGGTCGTAACACTTTTTGTACCAAGATTCATACAGTTAATAAATTCACCCGTTAAATCATAAGGGGAAATACTATGCCTCTCGTAATTGGGAATAATTATTTATTAAAATTTTAGCGAAATATCAATTCCTGCCTGAGTAAGCCTTGATTTTAGTATTAAAGATTAAAGCCTAAATAATCGGTTGTGCGACCTTCATGGAAACTGTCAGGGATAGAACGAGAGTTTCTCTACGACGATTTTTTATCAAAATCAGTTTATATTCAGCAAGTAGCGATTCTAGAAGTTTATGGAAGGGGCTAGCTCAGTGCGTAATAAAAGATGGTTAGGTGCGATCGCCCTTCTCACTGGAGCGGGTTTTCTGGGCAACTATTTCAATTTGTCTCTTTTCTTTGGGGTTGATTTCCTCTTTGGCAGTATTGCAATACTGATTATTACTTACTACTTCGGCTGGGGCTGGGGAGGTTTTGCCAGTCTAATAGCAGGCAGTTATACTTATGTCCTTTGGAATCATCCATACGCCACCATTATTTTGGTAATTGAGGCTCTATTTGTAGGGTTTCTTTGCAAGCGCCAACATCCGAACCTCCTTTTATTTGATGGGATTTACTGGTTTTTAATTGGAATGCCTCTCGTTTGGCTTTTCTACGGTCAAATGCTGCACATGGAGGCGGGTCAAGTCCTGCTAGTTATGTGCAAACAAGCAGTCAACGGCATTTTTAATGCCTTAGTTGCCAGCTTAATCATTTCTTATGCGCCCATTCATCGGTGGGTTAGGCATTCAAAGCATCTCCATGCCCTCTCTTTACAACAAACTATTTTTCATCTGTTGGTTGCTTTTGTCTTTATTCCTGGACTGCTCCTATTAGTTATTGATGGTAGATACTGGGTCGCTCAAATTCAGACGAAGGTGCAAACTGAGTTACAAACAAACGGGACTAATCTCAGTAGCGCTGTATCTAGATGGCATGAGCGACATCTATTAGCTTTGAATACATTAGCTGAAAAATCACTCCTTCCGGAATCCACTACTGCTGCTAATCAAGCAATTCAATCATCCGAGCAACTGCAACAAGACATTAGCCTGATCGAGCAGTTGTTTCCCCATTTTGACAAAATTTATATTGCCGATGCCTCTGGAAAAGTTTTAGCTGCCTCTTCTCCTTTAAATCAAACCCGTGGGCGGTTGAGTGAACAAATCACCGAACATAAATCTCGAATTAGCCTGGTTCAAGAGCGGTTGAGACCTTGGATGACTCCTATCCACAACGATTTATTAATTGACGAACCTCATGTAGGATTGAATGTTCCCCTGCAAGTTCAAGGTCATTTCCTTGGCCTGATCCACGCTTCATTAGCATTGAGCCAGATCCAAGCTCTATACATTTTTCAGCAAAACAATCAGCAACTACGCATTACATTGCTGGATCAAAACAACCGACTGATTGCCAGTAATCAATCCGACCAAAAGCTTTTGAACACTGTTCAGGAGTCAAAAGATGGCAGCACTCGCACCTTAGAGGGAACCCTGCAGCAGTGGGTTCCTAGCAAGGGCAACTATCCGATGATCCGTTGGAAAAACTCTCTATATATACAGGAATTTACGATTACTCCTGAATTGAACTGGAGATTACGCTTAGAAATTCCCGCCGCTCCCTATGTAGAAAATTTACAAAACCGCTACAGGATAGATCTGATTATTCTTCTCGTGATCACAATGTTGGCATTTTTGTTGGCAACGCTGGTTAGCGAACGACTGGTCAAGCCGTTATCCTTTTTAGCTCTTGCGACTACTGACTTACCAAACAAGCTTTCAGAAAAAACATTTGAATGGAAACATAGTTCTGTTACTGAAATCAATGAGCTTGCTAGAAATTTTCAATTGATGGCGATCGCGCTAAATCAAAAATTTAGGGAGATTAAACACGCCAACACTACATTAGAACAGCGGGTTCAAGAACGAACGCAAAGATTATCCAAAATCAATCGCTCTCTAAAAGCTGAAATTAAGAGACGTAAACAAGCCGAAGCTGAACTAAGAACAAGAGAAGCGGCAATACGAGCTTTATATGAAGTCACTGCTACCCAAAATCTCAATTTTGAGCAGCGCATCCAAGCTTTGATTGACATGGGATGTCAGAATTTTGGGCTGGAAAGTGGAATGTTGGCTCGCGTGCAAGATAATCTTTATGAGGTGATGGTTGCACGATCGCCCGATCGAGTCCTGAAACCAGGTAATGTCTTTGATATTAACCAAACTTTGTGCTGTGAAGCTTTAGACACAAATGAACCCCTAACCATCGAACATATAGGCACCTCAAAATGGCGTTACCATCCTGCCTATCTTGCCCTTGGCATAGAAGCTTATATTGGAACACGAGTGTTAGTTGCAGGCAAAGTCTACAGTACCCTCAGCTTTTCTAGTAAATCTCCCCGTGCAGACAGCTTTAAATCTGCCCATGTAGAACTACTGAAGCTGATGGCTCAGTGGATTGGTAGTCAAATCGAACAACATCAGGCAGAAGTCGCTCTGCAAGCGAGTGAAGAGCGATGGCAACTCGCCCTACGTGGCAGTAATGATGGGGTATGGGATTGGAACCTCAACAGCAATGAAGTATTCTTGTCGGCTCGCTGGAAAGAGATGTTGGGCTACCAGGAGCAGGAAATCCCCAATCACTTAGAGGAATGGAGTAAACGAGTTCATCCCGACGATATCGGATGGGTGATGCAAGCCATTCAAGATCACTTTCAGCGCAAAACTCCCTTTTATATTACAGAACATCGAGTGCTTTGCAAGGATGGGAGCTACAAATGGATTTTGGCTCGAGGGCAAGCACTTTCGGATGCAGCGGGTAGAGTTGTGCGTATGACTGGTTCTCACAGCGATATTACCAACCGGAAAAAGTTAGAGCAGGAAATTAAAGCCAGAGAGCAATTATTGAATGCTTTCTTTAAAGGCTCTTCCCTAGCAGGGGTGGGGCTGTGTATATACGATCGGCAGTTGAGATTTTTACAAATAAATGAGGCACTAGCTGAAATTAATGGCCACTCTGTGGAGGCTCACTTAGGTAAGATAACCGATGAGATTTTGGGGGAATTTGCTCCTGGTATAAATGCACTGTTACAACAGGTTTTAACGACAGGAAAACCTTCCATCAGCTTGGAAATGAGTTCAGAAGTAACCAGTCAAACTGGTGCCAAACGCTACTGGCTAACTTCTCATTTCCCCATTTTCAAGGATGCAGAGCAGCCTGTAGCAGTGGGCTGCATTCTGATTGAAATTAGCGATCGCAAACGAGCCGAAGCGGAACTGCAACAAATGAGTGGGGCGCTAGCAAATGCCGTGGCAGGCATTTCTCGACTGGACTCTCAAGGGCGCTATGTCTCTATTAACGAAACTTATGCCGCCATCTGCGGATATCAGCCAGAGGAAATGCTAGGGATGGAATGGCAAAAAACTGTTCATCCTGAAGATGTTGAGAAGATGGTGGGTGCTTATCAACAGATGTTGAGAGATGGCAGAGTCGAAGCGGAAGCTAGGGGAATGCGAAAAAATGGCTCTAGCTTTTATAAACAAGTGGTGATGGTTTCTGCTTATGACGAGCAAAATGTGTTTGTCGGGCATCACTGCTTCATCAAGGATATTACCGATCGCAAGGAGGCAGAAGAAGCACTACAAAGACAGTTGCAAAAAGCCCTACTGCTGAAGCAAATTACCGAAGAAATTCGTCAAAGCCTCAATGCTCAGCAGATATTTGCAACGGCTGCTATTCAGATTGGGCAAGCTTTTGGGGTCAGTCGCTGCTTAATTAGTACATACCAGGACAATCCACTGCCTCAGTTTCCTATCGTGGCAGAGTATCTAGCAGTGGGGTCAGCGCCCAGCGGGGAGGATGATATTCTGGCCGCGATTTCTGCTTATACAAAACGGTTGATGGATCAAGATGAAGCCATCGCCTCCCCGGATGTCTATTGCGAATCATTGCTCACCTGTGCTCATTCAATTTGTACCAGTCTCAATTTGAGATCGACATTAGCAGTGCGAACCTCTTACCAAGGAGAACCGAATGGTGCGATTTGTTTGCACCAGTGCGATCGCTACCGTCATTGGACTACCGATCAAGTGGAGTTGCTAGAATCAGTGGCGGCTCAAGTAGGAATTGCCCTAGCTCAAGCCAAATTACTAGAGCAAGAAACTCGACAACGAGAAGAATTAACTCTGAAAAACTTTGCCTTGGAGCAAACTAGACGAGAAGCCGAAGCTGCAAACCGAGCCAAAAGTGAGTTTCTGGCGATGATGAGCCATGAAATTCGCACTCCGATGAATGCGGTTATTGGCATGACGGGACTACTGCTAGATACAACACTCAACGCTAAACAGCGAGATTTTATCGAGACAATTCGCAATAGTGGAGATACGCTTCTCAGCATCATCAACGACATCCTTGACTTCTCCAAAATTGAGTCGGGCAAGCTAGAGCTAGAAATGTATCCCTTGAGCTTGAGAGATTGCATAGAAAATGCGATCGACCAACTTGCAGTTAAAGCAGATGAGAAGGATATTGAGTTGGGCTACCTCATCCACCCTCAGACTCCTAAGTTGATTTTGGGTGATGTCACCCGTCTCCGTCAGATTCTAGTTAACTTGCTCAACAATGCGATTAAGTTTACTGAAACTGGGGAAGTTACCCTTTCCGTAGAAGCCTCTCTAGTTGATTCTGACAAAACAATTTCTGAGCCAGGTAACTTGTCAGAAAGCTTGTATGAAATCCAGTTTGCCATTCAAGACACAGGCATTGGTATTCCAGCCAATCGGCTCGATCGACTGTTCAAGTCTTTTAGTCAAGTAGATGCTTCGACGACTCGGCACTATGGAGGGACAGGTTTAGGTCTGGCGATTAGTAAACGACTTAGTGAAATGATGAACGGCATGATGTGGGTTGAGACCCGAGGTCACGTCGGAGGAACCCCTTCACCAAAATGGCAAGCCGCTAAGCCTCATCGACTCACAATTGGTTCCACCTTCTACTTCACGATTGTGGCATCCTCTGTTGCTACTGAGTTAGCCGAACCGATTGAAATGCTACCAGAATTATCGGGCAAGCATCTATTAATCGTCGATGATCTGCCCACTAACCGACAAATTCTGACGTTGCAAGCCCAGACTTGGGGGATGCAGATTCGGGCTGCCCAATCGGCTGTGGAAGCGCTTAACTGGCTTGAGCGTGGAGACACCTTTGATGTCGCTATTTTAGATATGCAAATGCCACAAATGGACGGCCTCACACTCGCCTCAGCCATCCATCAGCATCCTAAGTGCCACCGTTTACCCCTAGTGATGCTGACTTCAATGGGCAAACCAGAAGCCAGTTCTTCAGAGCTCTCCAGCCACTTTGCGGCTTGTTTAAGCAAACCCATAAAACAATCCCAACTTTATGAAGTCCTGACCCAAGTGCTACAAGCTCAACCGAAAAAAGTTCAACAACAGCTCCCTATATCTGTCCAGGATGATATGAAACTGGCCCAGAGACTGCCACTGCGAATTCTGTTAGCAGAAGATCATCTGGTGAATCAGAAGGTGGCACTGCTGCTGTTAGAGCGTTTGGGATACCGGGCAGATATTGCTGCCAATGGATTAGAAGTTTTGGAAGCCCTGAATCGCCAGCCTTATGATGTGGTGCTGATGGATGTACAAATGCCAGAGATGGATGGACTAGAAGCCAGCCGTCGTATTTGCCAGGAGTGGCCGGCTCATACTCGTCCCAGGATTATTGCCATGACGGCGAATGCCATGCAGGGCGATCGCGAGCTTTGTCTTGATGCTGGCATGAATGACTATATCAGTAAACCAATTCGAGTAGAGGCTCTCATCCAAGCGCTGAGTCAGTGTCCACCCAACCAGGAACAGCAGCAGGCCCAAAAGGAGGAATCAGATAGCAACCAGCCAGAAATTGATATGCCAGCGGTTGACCTCACAGAACTACAAGCCTTCTGTAGCAGCATCGATCAAGATTCAACCCAGATTTTGAGCTTGCTGGCGAACTGCTACTTTGAGGAATCTCTAAAGTTACTACAAGCTATGAAATTTGCGATCGCCCAAGCGGATACTCAAACCCTAAAGCGAGCCGCTCATACCCTCAAAGGCAGTAGTGCGAATCTAAGCGCGGCTCCTCTGGCTCAGCTTTGTGGCAGGTTAGAAGCCATGAGTACCTCTGGTGAACTAGATCAAGCCTCAACCCTTTTGGCTCAAATCGAGGTTGAGTACGATCGTGTCAAGAACACTCTCCAACAAGAACTACAAAAGACCGAAACTGATCTGTAAAAGTCAATTAAATAGGCATCTTTTGGCATCAGGACTTACGCAACTGTCACATCTCCGAAGTGACAAAAGAGAGATAATGACTGATAACTAATGACTAATGAGTAATGACTGCTGGCTGCTGTCGAAGAGGAATCTCGATCACAAACTCAGTACCTTGCCCCAATTCCGAATTGCATTTTAAAACGCCGCCGTGTTTCTCTACCACAATTTGGTAACTAATTGACAGTCCCAATCCTGTACCTTTCCCCACCGACTTAGTGGTGAAAAAAGGGTCAAATATCCGTTGTCTCATAGATTCCGAAATTCCCGTGCCGTTGTCAGAAATCCGAATCACCGCGCTAGGAACAGTACCATTAAGTTGACCGACAGCAGTATAGATTTTAATTTGAGGAACTACAGATTGACCAGCGAGCATCTTGTGCGATTCTAAAGCATCGATCGCATTCCCAATTACATTCATAAATACCTGATTCAACTGTCCAGCATAACACTCAACTACAGACAAAATGCCGTATTCTTTCACTAGCACAATGTTGGCACTGTCCGCGTTAGATTTCAGCCTGTGCTGTAAAATTAACAGCGTGCTGTCAATGCCGTCGTGAATATCAACCGCCTTCATTTGACTTTCGTCAAGACGAGAGAAATTCCTTAACGACAGAACTATTTGACGGATGCGATCGGCTCCCACCTTCATTGACAATAGCAACTTGGGCAAATCTTCTAGCAGAAATTCCAAGTCAATATCTTCGGCCAATTCGCTAATCTCAGGACTAGCATCGGGAGATTGCTGCTGGTAAAGTTCCAGCAAACTCAGTAAGCTAGCAGTATATTCACTAGCGTGATTGAGATTGCCGTAAATAAAATTAACCGGATTGTTGATTTCGTGAGCAATGCCGGCCACCAGTTGCCCCAAACCCGACATTTTTTCAGTTTGAATCAATTGAGCTTGAGTGTGCTGCAAATCCTTTAAATTTTGAGCTATTTGTTCTGCTTGGTGTCTGGTTTGAGCTAGCAAATCTGCTTGTTGGATAGCAACGCCTAATTGATTAGCAATCTGAGCTAAAAAGTTAACTTCTGAACTTTCCCAACAGCGGGCCCCAGAATGTTGATACGCTGTCAGTAAACCCCAAATTTCTTGTCTTACAAAAATCGGCGCGATCGCATAAGCCTTCACCTGAAATTGCTCTAAAATACCGACGTGACACTCGGAGTGATAAGCTTGATAGATATCGTCAACGGCTATAGTTTCATTATTTAGATACCTGCCGCCTTGGTTTGACTGCAAATAAGTATCTTGCCAAGCCGTATTGATACCTTCCCCTACCAATTTCATCCAGCCATTTTTTACAAACTCGGCAATATATTGACCGCTCCAATCAGGATTTAAGCGATAAACGGCTATTCTATCGACTTGCATAAACTGACAAACTTCTTGAGTAGCCGTCTTAAAAATTGCGTCGATATCGAGAGATTCCCGAATCTTTGCCACCACTTCAAACAGTATCCGCTGTTGCTCGGCTACCCACTGTAAATCAACTGATTGCTGCCGCGTTTTAGCCAACAAATCTGCTTGTTCTAATCCTACACTCAACTGAATTCCAACTTGCGTAGCAAACTGAATTTCCGAAGTGTTCCAATGGCGCAAACCGCTGCACTGGTGCACGCACAGCAAACCCCAAAGTTTGCTGCCATTCATCAGCGGCATAATCACCTGAGCTCTAATTTGAAATTGAGCTAAAAGAGCAGCATGGCAGTCTGAAAGTCCAGCATTTTCGACATCTGGTAGCACTTGAATCTGTCCCTGACTGTATTTTTTCGCATAGTTTTCGCTAAAGAAATGATCGCGAACTTTTACACCCATTGCCGAAGAAAAACCAGGCAAAACATCTTCGGTGATAAATTCGCCTTCATTAAACTTTAAACTAGGATCAAAGCGATAAATACCAACTCTATCGGCCTTTAAGATCCGCAGCATTTCTGTAGTTGTAGTACGAAAAATTGTATCTAAATCGAGAGATTCTCGAATCTTAGCAACTACCTCAAACAATATCCGCTCCTGCTCGGATGCCCGCTGCAACTCAACTGCTTGCTGCTGAGTTTGAGCGAGCAAATCTGCTTGTTCAAGGGCGATGCTGAGCTGAGCGGAAATTTGGGTAGCAAACTTAATTTCGGAAGATTCCCAGTTGCGGGGAGCCGAACACTGGTGCACGCACAGCAACCCCCAAAGGTCTTTGCCTTTCATCACCGGTGCAACTAAACTAGCTTTGACCTGAAATTGCTCTAATAGTTGCTCATAGCAATCTTGCAGTCCGGCTTGTCTAATGTCGGACATTGTGTGAACTCGTCCCTGAGAGTAGAGATTGGCATAGT
This sequence comes from Microcoleus sp. N9_A2, assembly GCF_036701775.1. Classification (NCBI taxonomy): domain Bacteria; kingdom Bacillati; phylum Cyanobacteriota; class Cyanophyceae; order Oscillatoriales; family Microcoleaceae; genus Microcoleus; species Microcoleus sp. N9_A2. The sequence goes on from NZ_JAUBRH010000010.1 coordinate 42,087, forward strand.
TTTCTCCAAAGCAGCGATCGTGCACTTTGACTGCCATTACTGAGACAAAATCGGGCAAAACATCTTCGGCAACGAATTCGCCGTCGTTAAATTCCGACGCGGGATCGAAGCGGTAAACCGCAACTCGATCGGCATTTAAAGCCTGCCGCACTTCCTGGGACATCGTGCTAAAAATCTTGTTCAAGTCGAGGGATTGCCGCATTTTTGCGACCACTTCAAACAGCACTTGCTGCTGTTTCGTCAACTGCTGTAGTTGATCAGTCCGCTCTTGAACTTTATTTTCTAAATTAGTGTTAAGTGCGTCGATTTCTCGGTGCAGTTGGCAATGGTTAATAGCATTAGAAAAGTGGGTGCAAAAAATTTGGAGCAATTCAATTTCTTCAGCTTTCCATTCGCGAATTTGGGCAGTTTTTGACTCTTTCCAGGCTTCAAAAGATATCCGAGATTGGGCGAGCCGCCCGTCGCTATCAAACTGTCGAGCCCAGAGAGTTTCGGTGTCAAATTCTTCTCGAAAAATGGTCAAGTAACCGAATATTTGCTGGCGGGTTCTGAGCGGTACGATTAAAATGCTGCGAATTTTGGTCGATCGAAATGCAGGTTGCAGGCTTCTCAAATTGCTAATTTGGTACAAGTCGGGAATTGCCCAAACCTGTTGCTCGCCGGATTTAAAATATTCGTGCCAGACGCTGTATTGCTCCATCTGCGGGTATTTTGCCAAAATTTCCATCTTCGGCCCTGAGCCGCAAGTGTAGACTGTGAGTTCCCGATTCGAGTTATCTGAATAGGGAACTAGATTCGTAACCTTGATGCTGTCGGAAATGAATGGCGTGGCGAAAATGCACAGTCTGCCGCCGGCGGCGTCTAGTGCTGCTACCGATTCTACCAAAGCTGTTTGGAGTTCAATCGCAGGCTGGGAGTTAAGGGCTGCGGCGACGCGGTTGACGACAGCTTCCCGTTGAGCTTTCGCCCTCGCTTGGGCGAGGAGGGCTGATTGGGCTATGGCGACGCCGAGCTGATCTACCACCATCTGAACGCCTTGGAGTTCGTTTTCTTCCACACTCCGGGACTCGGAGTGGTGAGATACCAACAACCCCCAGAATTCTTCGCCGTGAAAAATTGGTACTACCAAGCAAGCCTTGACGCCCAGTGCAGTCAAGTATTCAGCGTGGCAGGGGTCAACCGCACGAAAGCGCATTTCGTCGTCGGGCCACAGTTTGCCGGCAACCGCCTCGCGGCGCGGACTTTGGCCTAGCTGCCCGGAATCTAGATCGACGATCGATCGCACCTGTACTTGCGCGAACAGTTCGCGGGCGTGAGGGGGAATATCGTCTGCTGGAAAATGCAGACCCAATAGGGAGGGCAAGCGGTTGCCGTTAATTGATTCGGCAATCACTTCACCGCTACCGTCGCTATGAAATTTGTAGATTTTTACTCTGTCTGTTCCCAAGAAGGATTGAACTTCCGCTGCTGTTGCGCTCAGAATTTCGGGTAGTTCTAGAGAGCGGCGAATGCGGTTGGCGATGCGTTCGAGCAAATTTGCTCGATCGAACCTCACCTTAACATTTTCGATCTTTAATGAGTCCATTATTAATTTTTTGCTTTCCTAGCAATAAAAGTAAGCGGCCCAAAAGTTTTGTGCCTGTTAAAAATTTCGGCAAGCACAGCCATTTAATAAAATATAAATATCCTGATGGCGATCGTCGATTAGTTTTGCACCTGTAGCGATCTGCCTTAAAATTGCAACTTTCCATTGCAACTTTCCATTGTGGGGGATTAAAACTTTTGTACTTTAAATATAAACTTTGTAGCGCCTGCCTTGCAAGCTCTTTACCCCAACGGATTAAAATTGTCAAGTTTCAAGACTTGCAGAGTCAATCACCGCCACCGATGAAGGTTGCACCGAAATATCTCAGTCCCGGATGGAAAAGCTCGCTGAGGAACGAGCTGACGGAAAGAAACAGCATTGAATTCAACAGGTTAACTCAGAAACCGGGTTTCTACGTGTAGGATTGTATCTGCTGCTAGGGGGCTCGGAGAACAGTCGATCGACCGCAACATCGCTTTTTCCAGATATTAAAGCAAAAAAAGCTCCCGCGGTTAAGCAGGAGCTTTTTTCGATTAGACAATCAAATCAGAAATAAGTTCGATCGATTAGTCTAAGTCTGGCATAGAAAGTACCGCTTCATTTTCGCGATCGATACCCTTCTCAAAGCCAGCGACAGCCGCGCGAGCGCGACCAGCGTGCCACAAGTGGCCGACCAAGAAGAAGAAACCCATCACAAAGTGGAAACAGGCCAGCCAAGAACGAGGTGACGTATAGTTAAACGCGTTAACTTCCGTTGCCAAGCCGCCCACAGAGTTCAAAGAACCCAAAGGAGCGTGAGTCATGTACTCAGCAGCGCGGCGAGCTTGCCAAGGCTGAATATCGTTCTTGATTTTGTTCAAGTCCAAACCGTTAGTACCGCGCAAGGGTTCCAACCAAGGGCCTTGGAAATCCCAGAAACGCATCGTTTCACCGCCGAAAATGATTTCGCCAGTAGGAGAACGCATCAGGTATTTACCCAGACCGGTGGGGCCTTGTGCAGAACCGACGTTAGCACCCAAGCGTTGGTCGCGGATCAGGAAGGTCAAAGCTTGCGCTTGAGAAGCTTCCGGGCCCGTCGGGCCGTATAATTCGCTGGGGTAAGCAGTGTTGTTGAACCAGACAAAGCAGCAAGCGATGAAGCCCATCAGGGACAAAGCACCCAAGCTGTAAGACAGGTAAGCTTCGCCAGACCAGATTAAGGCGCGGCGAGCCCAGCCGAAAGGCTTGGTCAAAATGTGCCAAACACCACCAGCGATACAAATCAGGCCGAGCCAGATGTGACCGCCGATGATGTCTTCCATGTTGTTGACGCTGACAATCCAGCCTTCGCCGCCGAAAGGAGAGCGAACCAAGTAGCCAAAAATCACGGCCGGATTCAGAGTGGGGTTCGTGATAATACGCACGTCGCCGCCACCCGGAGCCCAAGTGTCATAGACACCGCCGAAGAACATGGCCTTAGCTACCAGCAGCAAGCAACCGCCACCCAACAAAATTAGGTGATAGCCGATGATGTTGGTCATCTGGTTCTTGTCTTTCCAGTCGTAGCCGAAGAAAGAAGAGTATTCTTCAAGAACTTCCGGGCCGCGAACGGCGTGATAAATGCCGCCCAAACCGAGAACAGCAGATGAAATCAAGTGAAGAACGCCGACTACGAAGAACGGGAAGATATCCGTAACTTCACCGCCGGGGCCGACGCCCCAACCCAAAGTAGCGATGTGGGGCATCAAGATTAAGCCCTGTTCGTACATGGGCTTTTCTGGGATAAAGTGAGCGACTTCAAACAAAGTCATTGCACCGGCCCAGAACACGATCAAACCAGCGTGAGCGACGTGTGCGCCCAGCAGTTTGCCGGAGAGATTGATTAAACGAGCGTTGCCAGACCACCAAGCGAACCCGGAGGATTCTTGGTCGCGACCGCTTGCGTAGGAATTAGAGAGCGTTACCACGCGGTAGAACCTCCAACGATTTTAGATTTTGGATTTTGGGTTTTTTTGTTCCCTAGTAGGGCACGGTATCACCGCGCCTGCGCCGGGGAATAGGGATTTGGATTTCAATTTCAGTTTAAAAAATTTAAATTAATCTGAAATCCAAATCCAGATTTTTTTAAAGTGCGTTACCGCGAGGCAGAACTTCTTCAGGGAAGATGAAGTTTTCGTGGGGTTGGTCAGTCGGAGCCATCCAAGCACGAATGCCTTCGTTAAGCAGAATGTTCTTAGTGTAGAACGTTTCAAACTCAGGATCTTCAGCAGCGCGCAATTCTTGGGATACAAAGTCATAGGCGCGCAGGTTTAATGCTAAACCGACGATGCCAATGGAGCTCATCCACAAGCCTGTGACAGGTACGAACAGCATGAAGAAGTGCAACCAGCGTTTGTTGGAGAAGGCAATTCCGAAGATTTGCGACCAAAAACGGTTGGCTGTCACCATCGAGTAGGTTTCTTCTGACTGAGTTGGGTTGAAGGCGCGGAAGGTGTTAGCACCTTCGCCGTCTTCAAACAGAGTGTTTTCCACGGTTGCACCGTGAATAGCGCACAACAGCGCGCCGCCCAAGATGCCTGCAACGCCCATCATGTGGAAGGGGTTGAGCGTCCAGTTGTGGAAGCCTTGCAGGAATAGCAGGAACCGGAAAATTGCTGCGACGCCGAAACTGGGGGCGAAGAACCAGCCTGATTGACCCAAGGGGTAAAGCAGGAACACCGAAACAAACACGGCGATGGGGCCGGTGAATGCTAGGGCGTTGTAGGGACGGATGCCTACCAAACGGGCGATTTCGATCTGACGCAGGCAAAAGCCGATCAGTGCGAAGGCGCCGTGGAGGGCGACAAATGTCCACAAACCACCGAGTTGGAACCAGCGGGTGAAGTCCCACTGTGCTTCGGGGCCCCACAGGAACAGCAGGGAGTGTCCGAGGCTGTTGGCTGGGGTGGATACTGCTACGGTGAGGAAGTTGGCTCCTTCGAGGTAGGAGCTTGCCAAACCGTGGGTGTACCAGGATGTGACGAAGGTGGTGCCTGTTAACCAGCCACCGATGGATAGGTAGGCGCAGGGGAATAGCAGGATGCCAGACCAGCCTACGAAGACGAAGCGATCGCGTTTGAGCCAGTCGTCGAGTACATCAAAGATGCCTCTTTCGGTCTGGGCGCGTCCGACTGCGATTGTCATTGCGGTAAAATCCTCTTGCTTGTTAAAAGACCAAGGTTTCTAATTAAAGTTAACATAACTATATATTATAAGTTCATTAATTTTCAACTAGAACGGCAGGAGTTGATACAGAATCGCGATCGGTCGATAGTGATCGCGCTAGCCAAGCGTGACGCTCGGTGGGCTAATTGAATTAAGATTTGGCTTTAAGGCTGTTTAATTTTATGACTGCAAAAACAATGACCTCGATCGATTCTGTCCTGCGCTACCCGGTTTTGGGCTCCCGCCGCTTCAGCAATTACTGGTGGGCGACGGTGGTCAGCATGGGAGGGACTGGTTTCCTGCTGTCGGGCCTTTCCAGCTACTTGCACGTTAACCTGCTGCCTTTTGCTGACCCGACTCAGCTCATTTTCATCCCCCAAGGCATTGCGATGAGTTTCTACGGTGTCTGCGGTGTGCTGTTGGCGCTTTACCTGTGGCTGACTGTTCTGTGGGATGTCGGCGGCGGTTACAACGAATTTGATCGACAAACTGGTAACATTCGGATCTTTCGCTGGGGTTTTCCCGGCAAAAACCGCAAAGTTGATTTTAATTGCAAGACATCGGACGTGCAATCTGTGCGGGTGGACATTAAAGAAGGTCTCAGTCCCCGTCGCAGTATTTATCTTAAGCTCAAAGACCGCCGTCAGTTTCCCCTGACTAGAGTCGGACAGCCGATTGCTTTGTCTGAAGTGGAAAATCAAGCGGCCGAATTGGCTCGATTTTTGCAAGTTCCCCTAGAAGGACTATAGGGATTTTCGATGTGCGATTTTAGATTTTAGATTGGTAATGTCTCGTAGGGTGCGCCGGGCCGCGCACCTTACCTACCTGGTAAGTGAAAAATATCGCTCTGCGAGTAAGCCCGTTACCAATTTTTGAATCTATCAATTAACAATACTTCGGATAGTTTTTGATGTCCAACCGTAGAATAAGGGTTTCAAGGCGATTAGGCAAGTTCGCTATCCAAGGAAAATCGATTGTTTCAGACTACGAACTAAAAACAGTTCGGACTATTGAATTAAAATCTTTAGTTGCAAAGTCCGTAATTGACTCAAAGTGAAAATACAAATGCAAATGCAAATCAAAATTCAGCGGTGGTTGTTCTCACTTTTAATAATTGGCGCGTTGTTTGTCGGAGGATGCGGTAGTTCTCCTGTGGCAAACTCGACTCCGACATCGAATCCGGCGTCGGGTGAAAATATTTCTTTGTCTCCCTCTCCTTCTCCTGCTGCTGTAGCGGCGAGTTCGCAATTTAGCAATTTGCCACGATTGGAAGGAAAAGCAACGGTGGTGATGACGGTTAAAGGTGCTCCAATTACGATCGAACTCGACGGCACAAATGCGCCAATTACTGCGGGCAATTTTGTCGATTTGGTTCAGAAAGGAGTCTACGACGGGCTGGTATTTCACCGAGTCGTGCGGGAACCTCAGCCTTTTGTAGTTCAGGGCGGCGACCCCCAGGGCAAAGACCCTAAATTCCCTACAGCGCGACTGGGAACTGGCGGTTTTATTGACCCGAAAACTTCGGCAGAACGCAGGATTCCTCTGGAAATTAAAGCTAAAGGTGCTGCCAATCCGACTTATAGCCAAACGCTAGAAGAAGCTGGGGTTAAGGAGAAACCCGTGTTAATGCACACTCGCGGGGCTGTGGCTATGGCTCGATCGCAGAGTCCTGATTCGGCTTCTTCTCAGTTTTACTTTACTTTGACCGATGTACCGTTTTTGGACGGTAGCTATGCAGTTTTTGGGTACGTGAAACAAGGCATGGATGTGATTGATAAGATTGAAGCGGGCGATCGCATTGAGAAGGCTACCGTTACTCAGGGTTTGGAAAATTTTAAGGCTGCTAGCTGAAGGTAGTCATTAGTCATTAGTCAGCAGTCATTAGTGAATGGATGTTGTTGTTACTGGAATTGGTCTTGTTTCGGGTTTAGGGACTCTGGAAACGGGCTGGAAAAGACTGCTGTCTGGAGAATGTGGAATCGATCGGCATCAACCTTTTTTAGAACTTGAACGGCGACCTTTGGCTTTAATTGGCAAAAAACCTGTCGATTTAATAACTTTAATTAGGCAGGTTTTAGCAGATGCTTTGCAAGATGCTAATTTGACTTTGCCTTTACCTGATTGCGGGGTTGTGATCGGTTCTAGCCGAGGCTTCCAGGCAAATTTAGAACAGTTAGCAAGCGAAGGAAGAAGCAAGAAGGAAGAAGAAAAAGGGAAGAAGAAAGAGGGAAGGGAATTACCGATTACCGATTATCGATTAGTGAATTTTTTGCCTCACATGGGGGCGATCGCAGCGGCGAGGGCAATTGGTTCGACGGGGCCGGTATTGGCGCCGATGGCTGCTTGTGCGACGGGCCTACAGTCGATCGCCCGTGCTGTTGATTTAATCCGCACTGGTGAGTGTCAGCGGGCGATCGCAGGTGCTGTGGAAGCGCCTATAACACCGCTGACTCTGGCTGGATTTAGCCGGATGGGTGCTTTGGCAAACAATGGGTGCTATCCGTTTGATGAAAATCGTGAAGGCTTTGTACTCGGTGAAGGCGGGGCTTTATTTGTATTAGAATCCGCCCAATTGGCAAGGCGTCGTGGTGCTAAAATCTACGGTCGAGTTTCCGGTTTTGGCTTGACAAATGATGCTTGCCATGCTCATGCGCCGGAGCTGGGGGGGGAAAGTGCGATCAGGGCGGTAAATCAATGTTTGAAACGCAGCAATTTAGCGGCGGTTGATATAGATTTTATTCATGCTCACGGTACTGCAACTGAGTTAAATGACCGACACGAAGCACTGTTAATTGAGAAGTTATTTCACCGAGGAGTTGCTGTTAGTTCGACTAAGGGGGCTACGGGTCATACTTTGGGAGCTTCGGGAGCTTTGGGCGCGGCTTTTTGTTTGATGAGTATTAAATATCAGATGTTGCCGCCTTGCGTTGGAATGAAAAAACCGGGGTTTGAATTAGATTTTGTTCGCTGTTCGCGATCGGCTATTGTCAGAAATGCGGTTTGTTTAAGTTTTGGCTTTGGCGGGCAGAATGCTGCGATCGTTTTATCGGGAGAGCGTTAATTTTTGTAAACTCGGTCGATCGGCATTTAAATTACACAATCTCTCTACAGTTAAAATCTTCTGAGGTAGCCGGAGAACCCCCTGCGAATCCAATTTAAATCTAAAAAATAGTACAATACTTATGTATTTGAGTCAATCAACTGAGAGTTTTGGTGAGATTACTGCTGCTGCTATGCTAGTCTGGCTCTCCATGCCGACCCAGATCCTTGCGTCCAAGCCTGGGATGTCAGAAAATAGAGGCAGATTAAAGCAGTATTGTATTTTATTAACGCATCGATGCCGATCGGCGAAAATAGAAGAAAGAAACTGTTTAAATTAAGTCTCAGGTATTTTAACATGGATCTGGCATCTCATCGATTTATGTCTTATTTTGAACCAGAGCAAGCTGCTCACCTGTGCCAAATAGCTGTTTTGGAGAGTTTTGCTGAGGAAACGCTGGTTTTTGAAGAAGGAGAAACAGCGGATTTTTTCTATCTAGTTTTAGAAGGTAAAGTCGAGTTTAGCAAGCGGCTTGAAAACAATAAATATCAAACTGTTGCTGTGGCTAAGCCAGAGGATTATTTTGGCGAACTCGGAATTTTAGACGGAGAGCCACGCAGTGCTAGAGCTGTGGCAGTTGCAGGCTCGACTTTGGCTAAAATAGCCCGTGAAGAACTAATAAAAACTCTCCAGTTTGCTAAAGGCAGTTCGGTACTGCAAATGTTTAGTTTCATTACTAAAAATTTACGGGATACGACGGATCAATATGTTAGCCAGTTGGTACACAAACAAAAAATGGTATTGGTAGGAGAAATGGTGAGTACAATTATTCACGATTTCAAAAGTCCTTTTACCGGAATTAGACTCTCCAGTGAAATACTCAAAGAAATGCACCCAGATGAGGAAACTCAGGAGTGGTGTGAACTTATTCAATTGCAGGTTCATCGAATGTTGGGGATGGCTGAAGAAGTATTAGAATTTTCGCGCGGTAATTCTGTATTAAATAAAAAACAAGTTAATCTAATTCAGACGTTGCAGCAGTTTGAAAAGTTGAACAGAGTTTATTGTGAAGCAGCAAAAGTAGATTTAACAGTACGGGTGACAGAAGTAATAGTGGAAGCGGATGAAAATAAGATTTTGCGCGTTTTACAAAATTTAGTTGGGAATGCTGTTGAGGCTTTTGGCGGAAGAGGGGGTCGGGTGGAGATTGCGGTGACACAAAGTGAGGAGTGGGCAGAAATTAGCATTTACGATAACGGCCCAGGCATTCCACCGACAATTAAGGAAAAGTTATTTGAACCGTTTGTGACTTATGGCAAGCGGACTGGTACTGGGTTGGGAACGGCAATTGTTAAGTCGATCGTTGAGGCTCACAAAGGGAAAATTACTTATGAGTCAGAGGACGGAAAAGGCACAATTTTTTACATCAGCTTGCCGAAAAGCATGGCTTTAGCAAATAAAAATTAAGTAGGTAGGAAGATATATATTTAGGACTTTCTCACTCAGCCTCAGAGACTTGGTTGATGAATAGATATCTTGTTATAAAAAAATATTTTTCTAATAAACCGGGTTTAAGAGCGTAAGTCCTAATACTGTGTAGCGACTTGCAGAATCAAGTAGAATTGAATTAACGCAGCGCTAAAAATCTGATGCCAGTTACTATTCAAACCTTACCCACAGAAGTTATCAATTTAATTGCCGCCGGCGAAGTGATTGACTCGATCGCCGCTGCGGTACGAGAATTAGTTGAAAATTCTCTGGATGCTGGCGCAACTCGTATCGTTGTGTCTGTTTGGCCCGAACAGTGGCGGGTGCAAGTTGCAGATAATGGTACGGGAATGGATCTGGAAAATTTGCGGCAGGCGGCTTCGCCCCACAGTACGAGCAAAATTACCACTGAAGCTGACCTTTACAAAATTGATACTTTGGGATTTCGTGGGGAAGCTTTGCACAGTTTAGCTCAGTTGGGCTGTTTGGAGGTTTTGAGCCGATCGAATGATTTGGGATTGGGGGATTTTTCGGAAAATCGAGAATCGGCGCAAACCCCCGCCAAATCATCCTTTAACAAGGGGGGAGTTGAAAATGCTCGATCGGGATGGCGGGTGGTTTACAACAACGCAGGCGTTGCTGTGGAGGTGGAAACAGCGGCGATCGCTCCTGGTACGGTGGTGACTGTTGATAATTTGTTTGGCAATTGGCCTGTGCGCCGCAGTTTTTTGTCGCCGGCACAGCAAATGCGATCGATCCAATTAACCCTTCAGCAAATTGCTATTTGTCACCCGCACGTTAATTGGCAGTTGCGTCAAGGAAATACGCCTTGTTTGCACGTAACTCCTGGTAGCACAGCAGAACAACTTTTACCTCAATTCGTGCGCGGTGTGCGATCGAGCGATTTGCAGTATTTAAAGTTAGATTTGCCTGCGAGTCCTCAAAATCAGAAAGCAGCAAATTTCTTGGTAGAAACTCAACTTGTGGGCGCTACAGTTAAGCCTAATTACCAATTCCCAGTTGCTACTTCCCAATTCCAAATGCCCAATTCCCAGTTTTTAGAATTAGTAATTGGTTTGCCCGATCGCTGTCACCGCAGGCGGCCGGATTGGGTGAAAGTTGGGGTAAATCGGCGAGTTGTGCGATCGCCCGAATTAGAGCAAACGATTCTCAGCGCCTTTGCCCGCACTTGTCCCCGCGATCGCTATCCCGTGTGTTTTGTCCACCTGCAAATCTCCCCTTCGGAAATCGACTGGAACCGCCACCCCGCTAAGGTGGAAATTTATCTGCATGATCCGAGTTTTTGGCAAGAACAAGTTAGCGCAGCAATCGATCGGGCTTTGCACCTGAATGATGAGGTTTTGCCGGCTGCGCCAATTCCCGATCGAGTGGGACAATTGCTGAAGGCGTCGGAACAAAAAAGTGCTTACAGTGTCGGGATTTCTGCTCGACAGAATGATGACGGCAGCGAAGAGGCAAAACGTAATAAAATAGGATTGATGGAACTGAGGGCGATCGCTCAAGTTCACAATACTTACATTGTTGCGGAACATCCCAGCGGAATGTGGTTGGTGGAACAACACATCGCTCACGAGCGCGTTTTGTACGAGCAATTGTGCGCGGATTGGCAGCTAAAATATCTCGAAAAACCAGTGATTCTCAGTCAATTATCGGCGCTGCAAATTGAAAATTTATCCCGCTTGGGTTTGGAAGTAGAAACTTTTGGAGAACAGCTATGGGCGGCGCGGGAAGTTCCTGAATTGTTAGCTCTTCGAGATGATTGTGCGGATGCGCTTTTTGAACTCAGTAAAGTCGCAGATTTGCAAGCGGCTCAAGTCGCTACTGCTTGCCGCAGCGCTATGCGAAACGGTACTCCTTTGAGTCTTTCCCAAATGCAAAATTTGTTGGATGAATGGCAGCAAACTCGCAATCCGCGCACTTGTCCTCACGGCCGCCCTATCTATTTTGCTTTGGAAGAATCGACGCTGGCTCGGATTTTTCGTCGCAGTTGGGTGATTGGCAAAAGTCACGGGATTTGAAGGTTAAAAGTTAAGCTGTAAGGTGTGCGTTACATACAGGACTGTTTTTTTTGAACCGCAGAGGGCGCAGAGAACGCAGAGAGGAAGAGAAGAGAGATGTTTTTAATATTTTTTTGGGCAACTGGATATTCGTATAAAATGTCAATTAAAATCAAATCAATCATAAATATGGATTTTCCGATCGCCCGACAACTATTTTATCGAGAAATAAATCAGCCTGATGGCTCGATCGACCTGGCGAAAGCTGCTCTTTATATGGCTTTGGAAGAATACCCCAATTTGGAGCCAGAGGAGTATCTAAACGCTCTCGACACGATCGCAGATGAAGTGCGCGATCGCCTGCCGGCACAGAATTATCCGCTGCGGATTATTCAAACTATTAACGCCTATTTATATGGGGAGTTGCAGTTTTCGGGCAATGATGCTGATTATTACGATCCCCGCAATAGCTTTTTGAATGAAGTGATCGATCGGCGTACTGGTATTCCGATCTCTTTATCTTTGGTTTATTTGGAGGTTGCTAAGCGGATTGATTTTCCGATGGTGGGTATTGGGATGCCGGGACATTTTTTAATTAGACCGGATTTTGAAGATGCTGGTATTTTTGTTGATGCGTTTAACGGCGGGGAGATATTATTTCCTGAAGATTGTCAAGCCAGACTTTCTCAAATTTATGGGCAACCTATGGAGTTGCAGCCGACTTTTCTCGCCCCGATAAGTCGCCGGCATTTGTTGGGGAGAATGCTGGGAAATCTGAAGGCGATTTATTTGCAACAGCGAGATGCTTTGAGGGTGCTTTTGGCGATCGAACGGATTTTGCTGCTGTTTCCCGATGCGCTGGGGGAACGGCGCGATCGCGGAATTCTCTACTATCAACTGGGGCGCTTGGCCGAGGCGCGCCACGATTTGGAACTATATCTGAGAAATGCTCCTAATGCTCCTGATGCTGCTAGAATTCGCCAACTGGTCGATCAGCTCGATCGGGATATGTGAACTTAAATTTGGTATCGATCGCACACTATAAGCCGTGAAAGCGACATTCAATAAACTGCTGCCCCACGACTCAATTTCGCTTTTATAATTTTTGCAAAGGTATCTAAAATTGTCAAACCGCTAATTATAACATATTAATGGTCAATTAATACCTATCTTTTGATAGGTTAAATTTGCTTGACGTGACTGTAAAATCATAGGTCATTTACCGAACTTCCGAGTCCACTTTCCCGACTGATACCCGCACAGATACCTGCACAGATACCTGCACAGACGACCGATCGAAAAAGTATTTTGACGTAAAGAGGCACAAACTCATGAACTTTCAGTTTCAACAAGGTTATCTCAACGGAATGCAATCGCTGTCAGCCCATTTAACCAAAAGAATGTCAAAGTCTTTATCATTAGGTTTGGCGCTTTTGGTGGGAACAAGTGCAGTATTCCTAAGCAGCGGCAAAGCCTTTGCATTAGATAATCTTACCGTAAAATACGGTGCTGTTGACGTAACATTACCGATGAGCGACTTGCAAAGCTTTGCACAAACTGGCCAAGCATCATCTCAACTGCAAAGCGTTCTGAGTCTTGCGAAACAAACTCCCGAGTCGATGCGCGAAATATTAACGCGAGAAGTGCCTTTAGATTCCCAATTGGTAGCGCGGCTAGCAAGCACTTATTTTGGGGAAATTGTTTTCAAAGAATTGGGCGAGGTTGCTTATGCGCCGACTGCTCGGCTTCAAAGCGTGCCCGCACTGCGCGATGCTTTAGTCGCAGCTTCCAAAGATGGCAAAATATCGCTGATTGAAGTGATGCAAAATTACAGCCCTGCTGCCTTAGAAGTTAACGGCAATCAAGCGATGGTTATCTACGAGCGAGTGATTAAAGATGTGCAAGATTTGCAAGCTTTGTATCAGAATTCCCCGGCTTTGCAAAATACGGCTAACCAAGCCGTGAATTCGGCGAGAGAAATGATTTGTCAGCCAAATCCATCGGGAAGTGTGAAGTAAATAACTGAAATTCCAGGGAATTGGGAATTGGGAATTGTGAATTGGTGCTTTTTTTCCTATTAGCTCTAAGTTTTCAGCTATTAGCAATTACTCATTAGCAATTACCAATTACCAATTCCCCATTATCCCTTACCCATTACCCATTTTTTGAGATAGTTGCTCGGCTACCCGCTTAAGTCGGCGCAGTTGGTCTTTCATATCTTTCTGCGTCCAAGGGGCTGCAAAGCGATTGAAACCCAATCTAATGAAACGATTGGGAATTTGAAATTCAAAGCGGTTAATCAAGAGAGTTCCTTGGATTTGGGGCTGGCATTCCCAACGATCGCATCCTTTGAAAAATCCGTCAAACCCCCACACAATTAAACCTGGTTGTCGCTCCAACACAACACTCTCTAAAGTGGGTTGCAAAACTGGAATTTTTATGATAAATAAGCTGCGACTTCCTACAGCAGTATCCCATTCGCCCTGGGGATCGCAGCGTAGCAGGGGATTGAGCCACTTGTGCATTAAAGTGCGATCGACTATACACTGCTCCACCAGAGTAGCAGCAGCGCGAATTTCAATGGATTGCTCGAAAACTTGACGAATTGACATGAGAACCTGCAACAATGATGGTATTACAAAAATTTTGCTTACTTTATAGTCCTTTATTTACTTGTACCGTCAATTTTTCCAGAAATTAAAAGATTGACACACTCATAATTACAGTGTATCATCTTGAATTAAAGTATATATACCAATTATGCAGCTAGTCGAAAGGCACATCATTAAACCAAATTATAGGTTTTATCTAGAAGCCGATCGACTATCTTGGCTATGCAAAAATTTTTACAACAGCGCTAACTACATCTACCGTCAAAACTTTTTCGCCAGCCAACAAACAAACGCTCTGGCTGTTTATCCCGCGCTCAAAACAAGTCCTGATTACAAACCACTGCCGGCCAAGGTAGCACAAAGCACGCTCGGCTTAGTCCTCAAAGCATGGACTAGCTATTATCTGGCGGTGCGAAACTATCAGGAAGACCCAACTAAATTTCAAGCGGTACCGAAAATCCCTCATTATAAAGGTTCAAGAGAGCGAAAAAGAGAGGACTGGCGCTATGTAGTTGTATTTAATTGTCAAGCTGTCAGCAAAAGAGCCTTAAAAAAAGGATATGCTCGTCCCTCTGGGACTAATATTTGGTTGCCATCAAAAGTTACCTCGATTCTGGAAATCCGGATTGTTCCCAAGGTAGGTTGTTATGTTGTCGAGGTACTCTATGAAAAGTTAGAACAGCCTTTACAAGTTAATCAGAGAGTAGCTGCCATAGATTTAGGATTAAACAATCTGGCAACATTAACCTACAATGTTCCTGGGTTAGTACCGACAATCTACGACGGACGGGCTGTTAAGTCAACAAACCAATACTGCAATCAAGTTTCATCGCCATTGAAATCATTGCTGCCCGCCGCAAAAACCACTAAAAAACTCGCCAGATTGTGGCACAAGCGTAACTGTAAAGTGGATTACCACCTCCACACGACGAGTTCCGCAATTATTAAAGAACTCGTTAATCATCAAATTGGCTTGCTGGCTATAGGCGGGAACCAGGATTTCAAAGATGGGATTAAGACGGGCAAGGTTAACAATCAAAATTTTGCCTGCATTCCCCATCGCCGATTCGTGCAAATGTTGCAGTATAAAGGACAAATTGCGGGAATTCAAGTTGTGTTAGTTGAGGAGAGTTACACCTCCAAATGTTCAGCTTTGAATTGGGAACCAATTCAACAACATTCCGACTACATTGGCAGTAGGGTAAAAAGAGGATTGTTCAGAACCAAAACTGGACAACTAATAAATGCCGATGTGAACGGTTCTTTGAATATAGGTCCAAAAGCAGTCGGAGATGGGTTGATCCCAAATTCGATAGAGGGTTTGGTAGTTAACCCAGTACGATTAAAAGTGTACAAACATTAAATTTAGGCGATGTCTAGATTTTTTGGAACTATTATTAAAGTTTCGTCTTCTCCTAGTCAAATCTGACGTTAACCTGAGAAAAAAATGAATGAAACTTGGCAAGAGATAACTCAACCGATATCTGGCCCCATAGCGGCTTTGTCCGATCGCATTTTGGCACAGGCCCAGCCCGGGAATGCCCTGACAGATGCCGAACGCGGAATTAACAATTTCATTCAGGGCTCAAACATTGAAAATCTCATCTGGGCCGTCGGTATCCTGCTCATTGGCTTGATAGTATCAGCCCTCGTGTCTTCTGTCGTCGGGGGATTGCTCAAGAAGACTACGATCGACAATCGGCTGGCTGCTTGGATTACAGGCCGCCCAGAAGGAGCTGGAGCCCCGCAAGTGGAAAAATGGATTTCCGCAGCGGTGTTCTGGATCATTTTTGTCTTTTTCCTAATTGCCTTTTTCAATCGGCTGAATCTAACGGCTGTCTCGCAACCCCTCAATACTTTTCTCAATCAAATTACCGGTTTCTTGCCGAAGTTAGCCGGGGCGCTAATTTGGTTGGGGATTGCTTGGGTGTTGGCAACTGTCGCCAAAATGGCCGTATCGCGGGCGATGCGGACTTTTAGCGTGGACGAGCGCTTGAATCAGGAGGTGGGAACTGTGCCCAGCGAGCGCCCTTTGCTGCTGAGCGATACTGTGGCGAATGCGCTGTACTGGTTCATTTTTCTGCTGTTTTTGCCGCTGATTCTCGACTCGCTGGAAATGCAGCAGGCTCTGCTGCCAGTTAATAATTTACTCAACCAAATTCTGGCGGCCATTCCAAAAATTCTGGAAGCTGTGCTGATTGGGTTTGTCGGCTGGCTGCTGGCTATGGTGGTGCGGCGGATTGTCACAAATCTGTTGGCTGCTGCTGGGGCGGACAATTTGGGCGCTCGGTTTGGAATTTCGCGGACTTCGGGCGGACAATCGCTGTCGTGGATTGTCGGGACGATCGTCTATGTTTTGATTTTGATTCCAACGGCGATCGCAGCTCTGAACGCTTTGGACATTCAAGCGATTTCGCAGCCTGCAATCGCGATGCTCAACGACATTTTGGGTGCGGTTCCCAAAATCTTCACGGCGGCGCTGATTCTGGCGCTTGCTTACATTTTGGGGCGCTGGGTAGGCGATTTGGTTACTAATATCCTGACCGGAATTGGCTTTAACAATGTCTTTTCTTGGTTGGGAGTGCAGCCACCGAAACAGTCGCTGAGGCTACCGCCAAGTTCGATCAATCCGGAGGCAACGATTCTTCAGGAACCCGAACTTCCAGCCCGCACGCCTTCTGAGTTTGTCGGCATTGTGGTGCAGGTGGGCATCCTGCTGTTTGCAGTGGTGGCGGCTACCGACGTGCTGCAAATTCCAGCGCTGACGGCGATTGTTAGCGGTATTGTCCTAGTTGCAGGCCGGGTGCTAGCCGGTTTGGTGGTATTTGCGATCGGCTTGTACTTGGCGAATCTGGCGTTTAGTTTGATTGCCAGTTCTGGAACTCGCCAAGCGAGGCTTTTGGGCCAAGCGGCTCGGATTGCGATTATTGCCTTTGTTTCGGCCTTGGCGCTGCAACAGATGGGAATTGGCAGCGATATTGTCAATTTGGCTTTCGGGCTGCTGCTTGGGGCGATCGCAGTTGGGATTGCTCTAGCTTTTGGTTTGGGCGGGCGCGAGATTGCGGCCGACCAAATTCGCGAATTGTTAGCGTCGTTTAAACAAGATAAGACGCCACGTTTGTAATTCTATAAAATGGCGTTTGTCAAGTACAAACGCCATTTTTTTTTGATTAATTTCATTGTGAGAGTCGCGAAGCAATCGCAAAGCCTTTGAATTTGAGGATACAGCTATAGACTGTAGGACTTACGCATTGACCAAAAACATTATCTATGTATTCTCGACCATAGCATCACTCTGAAGGAAAGCCAAAAATATGCTCACGTATAACTAAACTGAACATATTTCTTTGTATTTGATACCAATTACTAATTATTTTTTTAGACCGCATCAACTCCAATTTAACAAATGCTTGAAGTGAACAAAATATATGAGTTTTGATTGCATTGGTATCTCTCACCATGAACAGACAAATTCCACAGACTTGTTTGATTGCTCTGTGAAAGGTTTCAATGCCCCAATGAATATCATGAATCGTGACAAATTGACTTCTAGTTGTTTCTCGGAGTTTTTCCGAGTTTGGTAAATATAAAATATAGTGTCTAGAGTCATATTTTTTGAACACTTTCCTCAACAATTTTATAAATCCAAATTCTTTCAAGTGAGTGATTATTCCTTCATCTGGAATGTCCATAATCCCTACTGCACAATACTTTTTGGTTTCACTTGAGACAGTTCTATTCTTTTTGACTGCGAATAAAAACCCCAATTTCTGGTTTCTGAGAAAATTTAAATTTTCCACTCCTGAATACCAACTATCACCCGTAACTATTTTGGGCTTCACCCCCCAATTCATGATTTTCGTCGTCATTTCTATAAAATATTGATTTTTTCTTTTCCCCTCTTCTCGATCATATATTCTATAATTGAGCGGGACTGAATTACCATTGATATCACTATAATACAGGGTAATCAAGTTTAACCCTATCATCGTTTTATGGTATTTGCCAGACCAAAAATTACCTATTAGTTTTGTACTTTTGGGGTCGCTATAAGGTTTTTCTATTACTGTATCATCAATACTCAGTATCCCTCCTTCGCTTGGTGATAATCTTCCGAGCTGTCTCGAATAAATCTTTCTGTTCAGATCTTTCTCTTAATAAAAAGCGATTGATAGAATCATGCGAAACATCTCCCAATATCTCTGCTAACCGATTACACCCCCAAACTTTGGTTATGAGATAAAAAATAACATATACTTTTCTATATGGAGAGTGTTGAGGATTATTCTGAGGTGCGTTTGCTGCAATAACTTCATTGACTTGTTCGATCGCAATTGCTCCCGTAAAGGCAGAATCGACAACCAGCAAAGGATAGATCAATAAATTCCCAAAGCCCTGCTGAATCAGGTCTGCGACAACCTGCTGCACAAAAGGTTGACAAAAATAAAATCCCTTGAACACTTGCACGCGATCGCCCCATCGGTCTTGCAACTCTGTTTCAATGCCGAGGCGCTGTTTTTCAAATATCTCATTTTCCGGTGACATGAACTGATGATGCTTGACCCCAAAATTGTACAAATCTTGAAGCGCCAGAAACTTACCAGCCAAGGGGTACAGCCAATCTGGGATTGGCACAAACTGAGCCGCGATGTACTTGGTTGCAGCTTGATTGTAGCGACTCAGATCGCGGTAAGATTGCACTTCACCATAACCTGCCAGCAACACTGCAACGCGATTTTCACTTTGAGATGCGGCGGAATCGGTCGATTGAAATTGATGATTAATCATTGGATTATTGGGTTGAATATTAAATATTTCAAAAGCGGTTTTGTTTCAAAAATTATCGAATAACAAAGACTCGACTGGTATCAGATTTGATTAATGGTTATGGACTAATCAAAGACAAAATACCTCTGATAAAACAATACGGTTCACTTAAGAAAGATCCCCCCTTAAAAAGGGGGGAACAAGAAAGCTCTTAAAGTCCCCCTTCTTAAGGGGGATTTAGGGGGATCTCCGGGGAATAAAAATTGTTAAGTGAACTGTATTGTCTTATAAAAGTCGCAAACTATCTTTAATTATCTGCGTTCATCTCCGTCTATCTGCCTGACATCTGCGGTTGACCGGCTCGCCTCAAAGATTTATGCAATTCAAGTCTAAATAAACCCGCTTTCTGACCACCCATGCGTCCAGGAGCGAAGATGACAGAAATAATATTTTCTCAAGTCAAGCCTGCAATGCTTTTAGCCTGGCCCGAAGTTGGGCGATTTCCTGCGCCATATCTACAACCATTACCGCCCCTACGAGATTTAGTCCTAAATCCTGGCGCAACCGTTGGATTTGACCAATGCGCGCAATTTCCCGCGCGTGCAACATTGAGCCGATCGGCTCAATCAACCCCACTTGCACAAATTGCTCAATTATCATCGTTGAAGTTTCCGTCACCAAAGCTGCATATTCAAACGTATACAGCCGATCGCCATCTGGGGAAACAACCATAGTGGACAAGCTAAATTCGGTCATAGTCTCACCTCTTCTATTGCGGAACGCGGGTTAAAACTGCTACTCGCCTTAATTTTTTCATAACACTCCTGCTCGATTTCACTCAACTCCTTCGGAGACACGATCTGAAGTTTTACAATCAGATCCGTGCGATCGCCTTTGGGTAATATCCAACCCTTGCCGCGCAGCCGCAGCAATTGCCCGCAACTCACCCCTTTCGGCACAGTCATCATCACACCCCCCTCTGGCGTTGGCACTTGGATTTGAGTACCTAAAACAGCTTCATCTGGGCGAATAGGAACCTCGCAACTTAAATTATCACCTGAAAACTTAAAAAATGAGTGGAGAAATAGTTCGATCGTCAGATACAAATCGCCTCGCTGTTGAGAAAAAGGGCTGACGCGACCTTTTCCTTTCAGCCGAATCCGACTGCCTAATTTAGCACCTGCGGGAATGCGAACGTTAAGGGTTTCATCGTCCAACTGCAAGCGTTTCTGCACGCCGTGAAATGCTTCTGAAAGCGAAAGCGCGATCGCCGCTTCAGTATCAGGTGCAGGTGCTTGAGTGCGAAATCCCGCAAAATCATCAGCCTGAGTCGAGGTACCCGAATAAGTTTGTCGCGATCGGCTTTGGCCGCCGCGACCCAGCAAATCCTTGATAAAATCATCAAAATTGCTGTATTCGTCGAAATTGGTGGACGGATCGAAATCAAATCCCCCGGCATTCGTGCTAGTTCCTCTGGGAGGAGCGCCGCCAGCCCCTGCTTGCTTCCAGTGCTGCCCAAATTGGTCATACTTGCTGCGCGTTTCAGGATTTGATAAAACCTCGTTGGCTTCATTCAAATCTTTAAATTTATCCTCAGCTTCTGGATTGCCGGGATTCACATCTGGATGATGTTTGCGGGCTAGTTTGCGATAGGCTCGCTTAATTTCTTCAGGAGTTGCAGTTTTGCTGACTCCCAGAATGGTGTAGTAATCTTTGAAGTCGGTTGCAGTTGGCATGATTTAAGTAGAAGGAAGAAGGAAGAAGGAAGAGGGAAGAAGGAAGAAGGAAGAAGGAAGAAGGAAGAAGGAAGAAGGAAGAAGGAAGAAGACATACACAGCGACATTTTGAGCGATTTGTATTTGACGTTTAATTAGGTGAATTTATTGATTACTCAAAATCAGATGATTCTGCACTCAAAAACCTCATAAATAGATCTCTTGTAAAAATAACCAGAACGGGGAAAATACCCATTCCATTTTTTTCTTTCTTGTGGGATAGGCGTTTCGCCCATCCCCCAAATTAATTAAAAGGACTTTTGCAAAAAGTCTAATAGGTCATGCTGGTCAAAATACTCAATCTTTTTTGATGCTATCAATTATTTGTTGGATCCTCACTAACCTGAACGATTAACTTGCCAAAGTTGGCCCCTTGCAGTAAACCAATAAAGGCGCGGGGTGCGTTTTCCAACCCTTTTACAATGTCTTCTCTGTACTTCAGTTTGCCTGCCTGCAACCACTGAGACATATCATTGATAAACTCTTCGTGACGCTGCTGGTAATCGCCAACCAGAAACCCTTTAATCAGCGCACGTTTAACCAATAGTGGCATCAGATTAGGGCCGGGAGGTGGATTTTCGGCATTATACTGGGAGATTAAACCTACTAAAGGAATTCTGGCTCCCAGATTAATCTGTTGCAAAACTGCTTCGAGAATCGGGCCAGCCGTATGATCGACGTAGACATCGATTCCATTTGAACAAGCAGCTTTTAATGCTGAATTCAGGTCTTGAGTTTTGCGGTTGATGCAGGCATCAAATCCTAATTCATTGACAACATAATCGCATTTTTCATCGCTGCCAGCGATGCCTACTGCCCGACAACCCTTGATTTTGGCAATTTGACCGACGATCGCACCAACAGCACCAGAAGCAGCAGAAACCACGACTGTTTCGCCGGCTTTCGGCTTGCCAATATCTAGCAGTGCAAAATAAGCGGTCATTCCGGGCATTCCGGTAATGCCTAATGCGTAAGAGATTGGTACTTGACTGGGGTCGAGTTTTCTCAAGGTTTCGGCTTTGGCGATCACATAATCTTGCCAACCGCCATATCCCAGCACGAAGTCTCCTGCTGAAAATTTGGGGTTGTTTGATTTCACTACTTGGCTGACAGTGCTCCCCACCATGACTTCGCCTAACTTTGCCGGACTTGCATAGGACTCGCGATCGCTCATTCGCCCTCGCATATACGGATCGAGAGACAAGTAAATGGTGCTGCTGAGTATTTCTCCCTCTCGCGGTTCTGGAATTGCTGTTTCGACAACGGCAAAATTACTCTCTTTGGGTTCTCCCGTCGGGTAACTTTTGAGCAGGATTTGTTGGTTCATTGACTTAGACATAAATGACTCCTTTATTGATAGATTGCTTTATCGATCGCACAGCGGAAGAATTCGCCTTCAGACTCAAAGCGATCGCTCCCCAAAAACCAGCCAACGCGGAGACGAGTCGGGATTGTGTAGCCGTCAAAGGTACTGCTTTGCTCGACAATTCCCCCAAAATCCACGTAGTGAAACGCTTCACCTTCTGGATTACCCCAGCGATCGATTTTGGCTTGCTCCAACATTCCCCGATCGCTAACTGTGAGGGTGAGTTTGACAGGTTCGCCGAGGGCTGTGAAGTTTGCTTGTACCTGTGAAGCGTTCAACTCTGTCCAAGAGATGTCGGGATTGCAGAGAATGGAAGGCAGCAACATCGACTCTACTTGAACTCGGCCCACACTAGAGCGGGTGATATCAGCACCAGATGCCTGCACCACTGGAAACAGCCCCAGGATTTTCCACTGCGACTCGCCAACACCATCCACGATGCGATCGCCTCCCCAAATCGGCAATCCCTTCGCCCAAGTCGTCGCCCGCCAGATCATCCCCCGATGACCGTAGATAACTTCTTCTCCCTTGAAGGGATGCCATTTTTGATCGAGTTTGATTTCACCGTGCATCCACAGTCGAACAGCGGATGCGAGGGGTGTACCGGGGGCGATCGCATTCTCCAAATAGCGGCGGGCTAGATTGGGAAGATTGATGAATGATTCAGGATGGAAGGGGCGATCGCTCTTCGGTGCTGATTCCCACAAATCGTCTAGAGAAATTTCTGGGATTTTAGTCATCTTTTTAAAGGTGGAAAGGGTAAGATACAGCACTTTGCGCTGAAGGTTTGGTTAAAAATACGATGTATGTTACTGGTTAAAAGCTTTTGGTTATATCATCCAGAATAGCGATCGCATCATATATATATATGTATCCGCAGGCGGATATTCTGATTGCCCATCAACTCAACAATCTAATCACAAGAAGCAGAAGCGCAACTATCAGCAAGCCACCATAGAGCGTGAAAATGCGATCGGCGAACCACTTTGGCAAGCAGAAAATGTCGATGACTTGACCGTTAAAGTTTGCTGTAGGCGATCGCTATTCCACCCAAAAACAAATATTCTCAGATGATTTGATGTGTTTTAGAGTGCGATCGCTAATAATCTCTCCGAACTAACCAACGAAGTCTACTATATTCGCTTGCCTAATCTCGAACTGAAACAGATAATCTTAATGGACTTATCGATTCGGCATAACGGTTCGTTTGAGCGGCTGCAAGTAACCTTGCACTCAGTACCAATATCTTTCAGCAGTCTGCTCCAAGCGAATTGTTATACTGCGGATTCGTTCAAGCTTTGCGAGTCACTACCTTTTTAGATTCTCTAACCGAGTTTTTTCTGTGTGTGCTTTACGCGACAATACTTGAAGATTTTTCAATGTAGTTAAGCCACCTTCTGACATTGGTATAATGTGGTCAATTTGAAAATCTATTCGCATCTGGCTCTTAAACCCACTAGAGGCACAGACGATGAATCCTTTCCCGTCAGTATACTTGGCAAAGACAGCATCCTTAAGATCCCGATACTCTGCTGGATCACGCTCTCCGATTTCCACAAATGAAAGGCTTTCTAATGGAACTGTATCAGGAATTACAATTGGCGGGGTAATTGTTACATCGGGGTAAACTCCAAGTAGCTTATTGATTTCGATATCTACCTGTTTCTTGAAATAAGGGTAATTATATCCAAATAAAACCTGCCAAAAGGATTTACTGTCATTCCATAGCGATGTAAGATATTCATTTATTTGCCTAAGTGTTAAATCATTCTCGTAGATATGTCTTGCCACAATTGACAAATCACACTTTCTACGCTCACTAAAAGCGATGAACTCTGGCTCCATCTCCTTTTGAGCATAGAAGCGTAAAATATTTTTAACATCATCATCTCTGTATCCAAGCAGGAAAGGATAGTCTGGGAAGTAGAGGTTCTTCGTTAGTTGCAGTAAATATTCCAGCTCCTCGTCAGTCAAGACTTCTCTATTTTGGATATTTACACTCTTAAATACAGCATCTAGGTCATTAACAAAACTATCATAGGCTTCCTCAGTGCCGTTATATAAAAGTACATCATAGTTTCTAGACACTGGTTCAGCGTTTCTAGACACTGGTTCAGCAGACTCAGAAGATTCAAGAATAGAAAAGCGATAAATTCCAACAGGAACCCGCCTCAGAAAATCTAGTTTTTCTAAAGCAGTAGTGTCGATGGAATCATCCATCATACGGGCAAACTCTTCTATCTTTTCAATTGAGATAAGTCGAGCAATTCTCTTCATTGTCTCGATATCTCTATCAACAAACTCAGCGCCATCAATATCAGTCAATTTTTCAGGATTAACCCAGTTAATTTTATCTTCCCAATTATCGATGAAGCTTACAACATAGGCTTTTTCTGTACCTCCTGCTTTCTGTCCGCGCAAAGCCCTACCAATCATTTGGGTCATTAAAAGTGTAGAAGTAGTTGGGCGTGTCAGAAAAACTGTTTGAACATTAGGCAAATCAGTTCCTTCGGTCAACATTTCTACGTTTATGAGAACTTCGAGTTTTCCGGCCCTGAAGCGCTTGATTTTTTCTGAATTTTCTTTTACAGAAATTGTAGCTCCAGTGCCTTCGTCTATGATTTTTGATGCCACGAAGTCAGAGTTTATTCCTCGTTTTTTAAATAATCCGTTTAATGCGATCGCGTGTTGGATGTCAACTGCGAAAACCAGAAGGGGCTTATACTTTTCTCGGTTCTCAACATAGTGATCGACAATCCGTTTATTGCGGATACTCGACATCGCAATTTTTTCGGCAACCTTCTTAGGTAATTTGTCGAAGTCCTCAATTGATCTAATATCTCTGTCTGTTAATTCTTTATAGAAATCTAGCTCGGTCTCTAAGTTCTCGAAAACTGGTTCTGCAAGAATTCCTCTTGTAATGAGCGTCCTCAAGTGTTCTGAAAAGATAATGTCATCGGGAAAAACTTTTTTAAGCAAACCTTGCTCACTTTTATCTGTTCTGAATGGAGTTGCTGTCAACCCTAACATTCTGAAACCATCTGCTTTTCCTCTATCTTTAAAGTTTTGCTTAATGCTGTCAATTAATTTTCGATAAGTCTTTGCTGTTGCATGATGGGCTTCATCCACTACTAAAAGTATCGCGTCGGAATGATTAACCCAATTATTTGTGAGGTAATTTAGCCCACTGTTTAAACTATCTTTGCTGGCAATAATAATATCATCACTTTTTTCGATGTTAACAGGGCGATCGTGCTTGGGATGACCAGAAATCACGCGATACTTGAATCTTTCAGTATCACTTAGTAATGATGGGTAAGCACTAAATTTTAAGGTTTCAAACGCTTGATCAAGTAGCTCATGTCGATGAGCAATCCACAAAACTTTTTTACGCTTGTCGATGAAATTGCGTAGTAACCAATGAACGGCTGTCAACGTTTTTCCACCACCCGTAGGCAAAACTAACAAACCCTCAAAAGGAGACTTATTTTTCTGATCAAGTGCCTTAATTGCCTCATTTTGATGGGCGTAAAGTTCTCTAGGATTTTTGCCTTTATTAACTTGGATTTGACCTGAGTATTCAACTTCAATAGTTTGCATATTAATGAAAAACTGAAGATAACTTTAAATTTGTGGCT
Source organism: Microcoleus sp. N9_A2 (assembly GCF_036701775.1). Lineage (NCBI taxonomy): Bacteria > Bacillati > Cyanobacteriota > Cyanophyceae > Oscillatoriales > Microcoleaceae > Microcoleus > Microcoleus sp. N9_A2. The sequence continues at coordinate 67,559 of NZ_JAUBRH010000010.1, forward strand.
TGTCCGACTGCTGCTCTATCGATAACTCCAAAGTAGGTGAACTATGGATAATGACAGATAAGCTTTCGGCTGCACCTCCACCGATAGAACGAGCAGTATACCTATCTATTATCACGCAACTGAGGCTTAATTCTTATTTTAACGTAACATTACCGCATCTTTTATTACAAGGTCATTGCGATCTCTTCAACAATCGTCTGCTAAAGCGTGCAGAGGCGATCGCCAAAAAAAAATTGTGCGTGAATGTAAATTCTGCACCATAGGGAAAATATTGCCATCTCTCAGGTTCATTTTTGCTGAAGACAGCTCGCGAGCGCTTGAACTGCCCCATCAACTCCATTCTTGTTCTGAATCTTTTCTCCCAATATTTTAGCTTTCTGTTGGACTTCTTTTGTCAAAGCGTAGGCGATCGCGATGACTGGCACATCGTTTGTTCAAATCAGATAAATCTTTGTGCTTCGGGGGGTGCATTGTCAGCGTCTCGCCATTCCGCGTAAATCTCAGATTGCCGTTGTGATCCTCTTCCACGTGTGCGCTCGCGCTGAGCGTCGATCGCAACTTTAATGTCATTGATGGGTAACTTCAAGCGTTCAGCGATCGTCAATTGCACCTTGCGATCGCCTCAACAATAGAGGGTGTGATGATGTCAAAGGCATCACAGACTTTCCAGCATTATTAACAATGGTTTCGGGCTGAACGCTTCACCTCAGTTTAGGAAAGGATTTCCACTTAATTCAGCAGATCATATGCCCCGCCACGTTCTAATGCACGGCGGTATGCGGGACGTGCGTGAATGCGATCGAGAAAGCCCATCAGTTTCGGTCGGCTGCTGTCCAACCCTACCTGTGCAGCCGCCGCCTCCAATGGAAAGCTCATCTGAATATCGGCTGCGGTAAACTCACTACCAACAAACCATAAGCTTTTCTCAAGTTCTGCTTCTACATAACCCAGATGCAGTGCGATTTGAGGATCAATGAACGATTTATTGACGCGAGCCACAATTGCCCGCGCGATGGGTCGAGCGAAAAACGGCATCGGACTTGTTTCGACTTGGTTAAAGACTAGCTTCAACACTAGCGGGGGCATCGCAGAGCCCTCAGCATAATGCAGCCAGTAGATGTATCGCAACCGTTCCGGCGTGCCAAGCTCTGGAGCGAGTCGTCCGCCACCGTAACGGTCAACTAAGTATTCGACGATCGCACCGGATTCAGCCAGAGTCAGCGCACCATCGGTAATCACGGGAGACTTGCCCAGTGGATGCACTGCACGCAGCGACGCGGGAGCGAGCATTGTTTTCGGGTCGCGCTCGTAGCGCTTGACTTCATACTCTAGGTCGAGTTCCTCTAGCAGCCAGAGCACTCGCTGGGAGCGAGAGTTGTTCAAGTGGTGGACAGTAATCATGTTTTTCTTCTCAGCTTACCAAAAAATTGGGTCAAAGCCCCGTTCTTATAGGACGGCTTTAATTGCGATCGCATAATGTAAAGAATTTTCAAATAGTTTATTTTATAGACACAAAACTCTATAGAACCCATTTGAGATCTATTCTGCGTAAATCTCAGAAACCGGGTTTCTCTCGGTATTTCTCGTCATCCAACCCAAAAACTCGTAGAAACCCGGTTTCTCGCCATGATCGTAAATATCAGAAACCGGGTTTCTCTCGGTATTTCTCGTCACCCAACCCAAAAACTCAAAGATGTCAAATGGGTTCTATAAACGTGATAGGATCATTTCATGATTGTATTAGAGTTGAAGTTAAAAGGCAAAGCACAGCAATATCGGGTCATCGACGAGATGATCCGTACAGCTCAGTTTGTCAGAAACAAAGCTCTTAGGTACTGGATCGACAATCAAGGAGTTAAGTTAGTTGACCTGTACAAACAATGCGCCGTCATGGCTAAAGAGTTTGAATGGGCCCGAAAACTTAACTCAATGGCACGTCAGGCTTCGGCCGAACGTGCCATTTTTGCTATTCAACGTTTCTTCGCTAATTGCATCGCCCAAAAGCCAGGGAAAAAAGGATACCCGCAGTTTAAAAAACACACTCGCTCAGTAGAGTATAAGACATCAGGTTGGAAGCTTTCTGCCGACAAAAGATGCCTAACATTTACGGACGGTTTTGCTGCTGGGACGTTTAAATTAGTCGGTAGTCGAGACTTGCATTTCTATGCTCCTAGTGAAATTAAGCGAGTTAGGGTTGTGCGATGCGCTGATGGCTACTATGCTCAGTTTTGCATCAATGTGGAACGGGCAGAGGAATCTATTCCCACAGGTAAAGCTATTGGAATAGATGTCGGATTGAACCATTTCTATACCGACAGTAATGGTGAGACAATCCCTAACCCTCGCTATCTTCGCAAAAGCGAAAAAGCCTTAAAGAGAGCGCAGAAACGAGTTTCCCGAAAGAAGAAAGGTTCTAGTAATCGTAAAAAAGCGATTAACAAGTTAGGAATAAAACACCTTAAAGTTAGTAGGCAGCGCAAAGACTTCGCCATTAAGACAGCGTTGTGCGTAGTAAAATCTAGCGATTTCGTAGCCTACGAAAACTTGCAGGTGAGGAATATGGTCAAGAACCATAAGCTTGCTAAATCAATTAGCGATGCAGCTTGGAATCAGTTTGCTCAGTGGCTACAATACTTTGGAAAAGTGTACGGCAAAATGGTTGTTGCTGTTGCTCCTCAGTACACATCTCAAGATTGCTCAGCCTGTGGCAATAGAGTCAAAAAATCGCTGTCGATCAGAACCCATATTTGTGGATGCGGCGCGGTATTAGACAGAGATCACAACGCAGCGCTCAACATTTTGGCCCTCGGATTGAAAGCCCGTGCAGGAATCACTTTGAATACGGTGGGGCACACCGAAATTAACGCGATCGGACAGAACGAGCTCTACTCATTGGTGGTGACATCAACGAGCAAATCGACTGGCCCAAGCAAGAATCCTCGCGCCTGATAGCCGAGGAGTGTCAACAAACTCAGTCTCCTTTCCGGTATGCACCACCACTGCTTTGCCAGTACCGCTGATAACATTAGTACCCATATAAAGGATGTTAGTGCGCTTACCGAGATCAGTTTCAGCAGGCAAAACGCCACTAAGTTTGTCAGCCGGATAAGTTTCCCCAGTCAGCGCCGCTTCATTCACTGACAAATCTTTCGACTCTAAAATCAGGCAGTCACCGGGAATACTATCGCCAGCGTTAAGCAACACAATGTCACCCGGAACCACCTCTTCATTGGGGATTTCTTGAGATTTACCATCCCGCAACACCGTTGCTTTTACTTGCACCAATGCCAGTAATTTTTCAACAGCATTTGTCGCTCCCCTTTCTTGCCAAAATCCTAATAATCCGCTAATTAGGACGATCGCCAAAATGACGATCGCATCTGCCGCATCTTTCAGAAATATCGACAGCACAGCGGCAAAAATCAGAATTAAAATAATCGGACTCTTAAACTGATTGAGCAACAGCGTCAGTGAGTTCGATTGCTGTTTCTGTTTCAGGCTGTTCGCACCGTATTCGCTCAGGTGTTGTTTAGCATTCTGACTGCTTAAACCTGCGGCTGTAGACTTCACCTGAGTCAGCACGCGATCGGCTGGTAAGCTCCAAAACGTCGAAAGTTGTGAATTCATTGTTTGTTATTTAATACGATTTCTACAAAATATTGCTACAAAAAAAGTTTTGGGCGGAGGGCACTGGAGTGTTGTGTCTGGGCCCTGTTGGTCAGATGCGGATCTGTGAGATTGTCTGTCAAACTTAGGGATTGTCAACGGCAACGCACCCTACGGCTACTTCAACTTTGCCAGCAACTTAGGAATGAAAATTTAATAACTCCACTATAGCAATCCTTGCAGGAGTCGTAAACTTTTTACCCCACCCCAACCCTCCCCTTATCAAGGGGAGGGAGTAAGAAATTCACAAATGATTTAGGATTGCTATATCTACTCAATTGTCGGAACTGCACGGTAATTCCATTTTGGCAAATATTTATCAAAAATAATTTTCATGGTATTCTTAAATCCATCAGCTACTTTTTGACCAGTTTGATAAATTTTATCAAGCACATTTACTACCAAAGAAAGTCCGGTTTTTGTGTGGTTTTTTTCCATGAGTTCTTTGACCAACTCAAGGCTGGTAAAAATCACTCCTTGACCAGCTCTCGTTACATGAAGAAATAAGCGATTTGCAATAGGATTGTACTTGGATTCATCAGGAGGATAATGTGCTATTTTGATTTTTATATGGAGCTACGTTGACTAATTTTTATAAATCCGATTTAAAGATATAATGATTAGAATTATGACTGCCACTTCCATCACATTTAATCAAAATTGAACCTGCTTGAGGGTAGAGAGAGATTCCGTAATTTATCCACCATGATTTAATCGATTCATAAGCAAATTCACTCGTATCTTTACTTGTGCCTAGGCTTAAATATCCTCGGTTATGTTGCACATCATAAATTCCATGAGGCACTACTTGGCCATCAGCCAAACTGAAAAACTTATGGTCAAATGTGGTAACTGTTTCGGTAGTATACAGAGTTACTGAGCGATATTAATTTCCAATAAATTCCTTTTTTTGGCATCCATAATAATGATAGAATTTCCCTGTAACTCATACTCTTCAGTAATTGTGACAAGATTTTCAAATTGTTGATTACGATTATTTGTGATTTTTTTTTTTTTTTGAGCTTGACGTTTCACATATCCGTGCTTTTTTAATAATTTCTGAACAACCGTCACGCTGACTGTTATGCCATGAAGTTTCAGGCCTTAAACTATTTCTTGTTGAGTGAGATTAGTCCATTTGATTTTCTCATCCATTGGGTCTCCTGCTGTATAATTTTTTAAGACTTCTAAAAAAGTTTCATTCAAACCAGGTATCTGAGAATCGCTAGTTTTTCTTCCTCCTCCTTTTTGACGAATTCTTTGTTGATTAAAGGTAGTCTATGATTCACTTTTTAATTCCTTAATGCCTTTGGCTATTGTATTCCTGTCTACTGATAAAGTTCTCGCTATGTAACTAATTCCACCACAGCCAAGTTTTTGGGATTCTATTGCTGCATATCTTCGTCGATCTTTTTCCGATAAAGATTGATAAAATTTCCGCATCTGAGCAGTAATTTCAGAGGAGTAATACATAAATTTACCGGGAGAAAATTACTTGAATCAACCAACCAATTATTAGCGACAAAAACAGGGTGGATATCGAAAAAGGATAAGTTTTGACCAAGAAATTCAAATATCAATTAATTGATATTCACTCATTTGTTTATTATACCTTGCTTATGTTATTAAATTTTCATTCCTTAATTGTAGCGATCGAAACCTTCTGCAGCACAGACAACAAAACAGACTTATAGAAGGAATTCACTGGGGTAGAAATCCTGGCGGAAAAATTCTATACAATCAACAACTGATTAAACAATTGATAACCTGTGGTGGGGATATCAATCATCCAGATCATCAGAAATTTATGGAGAGGTATCTCGGTGAGAAACCGGACAGTCAACATCAGAAACCGGGTCGAAAACAGGGAACAAATCTGGTAGTTTTGGCGGGTTGACAAGTCCGGCATAATTTTCGTAGAGAGTGCGGACATCGTGGCCGGTAAGGGCTGCGATCGAAACAGGATTCATGCCTGATTCCAAACCATGCGAAATTAGCGTATGTCGGGTATTGTAAGGTTTTCTATAATCAATTCCAAGGGATGCAGGCGCAGGTTTCCAGTAGCGATTGCAGAAATTTTTGGAGTCGTAGCTTGCGGGGCGGTACGCCATCGCTCTGCCTTCAATGCTGGTGAAAATTAAATCATCCGGTTTCTGATTCTCTTTTCGGCGATCGAGCAGTAGTTGTTGCAGCCGTGCTGTTAGCGGCACGGTGCGATCTTTATTCCGCTTGGCTGCTTTCCGATCACGATTGCTCAAACTTTCTCCGATCCAGGTGCGATCGCAGTTTTGCGAGCAATGTCGCCAGAGAAGCGCTGCTGCTTCACCGGTGCGGAGCCCAACACCAAATTTGAATTCCACATAGTCCGCATAATGTGTCAGATTTGAGTCAGAGCGGAATTTCTGGACGATCGCGCTTATTTCTTTCAGCGTGAACGGTTCTGGGCGCTGTTTGGGCGCGACCGAGACTTTGACTTTCTCCCAAGGATTTTCGAGAACCAGCTTCTTTTTCTGTGCCCATTCCCAGCAAGCGTTCATCATCACAATCCGTTCGCGTACCGTCACCGGTTCAAGGGAGCGATCGGATAATAGCCAATCTCTAAATTTCTCAGCAACATTTTCAGAAACAGAAATTGTTGTTTTGTTGTTGAAAAACACAGAAACGTGTTTTTGAAGTCCAAGATATTTAGCGAAAGTAGCAGGCTCGATTTTCCGGCGCTTGTACTCGATAAATTGGTGAAACAGGTCAGAAACAGAGATGGATTCTTGTTTCTGGGGTTTGTATTTTGCCAGAGATGGGTCAAAATTCCCACTGGTCATGTCAAGCTTTGATGGAAGCGGCTTTACGGTTGACGATCGAATCCGGCAAACCGAGATAGAGCCAGAAGCGTTTCCCCCTCCCATGACCAGGCAAGCCGTAACCGATCTTTGAAAACTTCTATATTTACTGAGCCTTTTGGCATATCCCTGATTTATCGCACTTTCTGTCTGAGTATGTCACCCTTTGTCGGCCCCTTATTGAGAATGCGTAACCTACGATTTATCTAGTAAAAATAATGGAACCCTTATAAAATAAGGATTCCATCTATCGGAGCGGCGGGATTTGAACCCACGACCCCTACTACCCCAAAGTAGTGCGCTACCAAGCTGCGCTACGCCCCGACAGCTTTAATAGCTTAGCATAGAATTCCCAAAAAAGTCAAAAAACTTTTAAAACTTTTGCAGCCTGCACCAAACTCGGAACCGCAGCCGCCGCCCAAAAACCCTCGCAGCGACGGCCAGCATTCAAGATCAACTGCACACTGTAAGCTTCGGGATAGCCTTCCACCTGCACCCACAGCAAATCGCTTTCGGCTTCAATGGCTATTTTTTCCTCGTCCATCAACTCAGAGGCCATCTGACTCATTGTGCCGGCTAATTGCCCCAACAATCGGCAAAAATCGTTCAACTCAGCCTCCGTTAGTTCGATCGCCCAACCGTCGCCAGCCACCAAACCCTTAAACTCCTCCGCCTCCGGGTTCCATCCCAAACGCCATCCGCTACCAGTCTTAATTACACGTTCCACCATTGAGGGTTTTTAGATTTTAGATTTTAGATTTTGGATTAGTAGGACTTATATCAATTCCGGTTGCATCGGAAGAGTCAAATCCCGTCAACAGCGATGCCATGAGCGAAGCCGAAGGGTCAACAATTCCCGATGGTGAAACCGAAATTGATCTAATTCATCTGCGTTAATCTGTGTTGCATCTGCCTGTATCTGCGGTGGTAAAAAAAAGATAATTTCTCAGGCCGCAGATGACAATGGATTGACGCTGATTCACGCAGATGTCGAGAATAGAGATAGGAATAATTCCGATGCTAACAGATTTGATATTACCCATAAATACGAAAGAAACCGGGTTTTTTACCATTTTCAAAGGCCGGGATGCAGTATTTCCGTAAAAAACCAGGTTTCTGCATTCCTGAGTATTAAGGTGCCAGCAACTTCGCATCTCCCGGCTGCGGCTGCGGTATCTCCGGCGAATTCGATCGCCCTTGTGGTTTTTCCCCCGCCGCCGGTGTGGGCCCACGCTCGGAATTCTCCGTAAAAACATCAACCAAAGCTTGAACCAAAGCATCCCGCTGTGATCTATTTAACCTTTGAATAGCACCACGATCCTGTTCCATTGGATTTGATCGCAAAACGTCGTTTCCGGGATACACACTTTCCACCAAATAATCGGGAGTCGCCCCCAAATAGTCAGCTAAAGTCAACTTCCAATCTAAGCGGTAATTGGGCGGCCGTCCTTTGACAAATACGTGATATCGAATCAACCGCCCGACTAAAGTATTAGTAGGATCGACTTTTCCTGTTTCTTTGGAAATGTAGTTATTCTCGATCGGGAAATCCGGCAATTTTTCGTACACAAATTTCCACGCATCTTGCACCCTCACTTGCGGCGGTGCAGATTGTTGAGCCACCCGCTGCACTGAGGCAGACTCAGAACTCCGCAGCAGCGAAGGTTCCAAAGCCGACAGACTCAGTTCCCCGGATTCCAATACCCAACTCAAAAGCGTGAAAATCGCTACACTCAAAGTAACCAACAGAAAACTTAAGCCCTGCTTTAATATATTCACGGTTTTGACAAAAATTTGAAAAATAGAATAATTTCATAAACTTACCCCCAAGCAGATGTCCTAGTTTCTAATTTTAGGATTTACACTCCTCAACCCGGTTTATTAGAAAAATCAGAGTTTTGTTAACGAGGCAGCTAGGAATAAACCGGGTTTCTCGTCCCGTGCGCCCAAGTCTAGTTGGAAAAAGTTGTGAGTTTTGAGTTGACAAAAATTGCTCGCAATTCACCACTCAAAACCCAAAACTCCCAAAGTCTAGATGTCTCCGATAATTTCCGGCTGAGTCAGTTCGTCCGACATCTCAAATATCGCCCGCATTACAGGTTTCATTTGATGGTCGTCCATATTGTCAAAATCTTCATAGCGACGGCGTTTTGCGCGGTTCGCCACCTGCACCGTAATCCGATAGCGGTTGGATGCACCGTTAATCAACTCTTCCGCCCGACGGGTAAGCTGAGTTGAATCGAAGGGTGGACGCTTATTAGCCATGAGACTCCCTACTTTATGTAATGTTACATTCTAGTCTAGTATGTCAAGATTCATAATTTATTAACTGAGTATCATTGCTTATGCAGGCAGCAACAGCCTATTCCTTTGGTAACTTGCATCGGGTAAATTCTCATCCCCTCAAATTGGTTGCTTTCGGCGACAGCTTAATCTACGGTTTCGGCGACGGTGTAGGCGGTGGCTGGGTGGAAAGATTGCGGCGCCAGTGGATGTTACCGGAGAGTGCAGGACACGTTTTATACAATTTGGGCGTTCGGGGCGATCGCACCTATCAAGTCTCCCAGCGGCTCGAAAACGAGTTTCGCCACCGGGGCGAGCTCAGAAACCGCGTCCCGGATGCTATGATACTTTCCGTCGGCCTCAACGATTCGGCGAGGGTGCAGTCACCGACGGGGCGCAGCTATACTGATTTTGAACATTTTAAAACTGTTTTGGATAATTTATTAAACCTATCCCAACAACTTTGCCCGGTAATATTTGTCGGGATGGTGCCGGTGGATGAAAGTAAAATGCCTTTTCAAGATTGTTTGTATTACAGTCATGCTGACCAATATCGGTATAAAGAAGCAACGAAATTAGCTTGTGAGTTGCGGGGAATTCTCTATTTAGATATTTTTGATAAATGGATCGATCGGGGGAGTGATTGGTGGCGATCGCGCCTGATTGCAGATGGGCTGCATCCCAATGCAGCGGGGTATCAATCTTTATTTGAAGATGCAACGAGTTGGGAGCCGCTAGTCTCTATTAGTCATTAGTCAGTAGTCATTCGTCATCATGGCTGACTTCCGTGGCATTCTGAACTCTCAATATGCCACCTGCTCCAGCCATCAAAATTGACCTGGCTTGCAACGCTCAAACGGAAGCTTATTAAGCGAAAACTCAAGAAATACTAAAAAGTAACAATCGGTACCTAAAATGGCAAAATTATCCAAAAATTCCCCAGTTAGTCTAGATGCACTTATTCCCCGAGACGCATTTGAGATTAAAGATCAGCCCGAACGCAATATGGGAAGAAGTATCCTCACTATAGGTATTCGCGACCTAGAACAAAGTTCTTTTTTCTATCCGTTTTTGCGAAAACCGGATTTTCAAAGAGAAAGTAATGAATGGGATGCAGCAAAAATATGCGAGTTTATTGAAAGTTTTTTAGATGGAGATTTAATTCCCGCAGTTATTCTTTGGCGAGGTAGTAGCCACTATTTTGTTGTTGATGGTTCTCATCGACTGAGTTCGTTACTTGCTTGGATTAATGATGATTATGGGGATGGTAAAATTTCTAAACTATTTTATGACGGCAACATCACTGACGAACAGAAAGAGGCAGCCAAAGAAACTCGCAAACTAATTAAAGAGAAAATAGGAGCTTACAAAGATTATCAATCATTGACTTCACAGCCTGGTCAAGTTAATCCTAAAATGCTCGAAAGAGCTAGGAACTTAGGGGCCTCAGCGATTTCACTTCAATGGGTTGAAGGTGATGCTATGAAAGCGGAGGAATCTTTTTTCAAAATCAACCAGAAAGCAGCTCCCATTAGCGAGACTGAGATGAGGTTGCTACTAGCACGTAAAACACCTAATGGTGTGGCTGCGCGTGCGATCGTGAGAAGTGGTAATGGTCATAAATATTGGTCGGAGTTCTCTGAAAAAAAACAGGATGAGATTGAAACAGTAGCGCAAGAAATACACGAACTTATATTTCAGCCCAAACTTTCAAATCCCATTAAAACCTTAGATGTACCAATTGTGGGGAATCTTTCATCTTCGGATAAGCTGGAATTGATTTTAGAATTTATAAATATTGTCAATAACATATCAACCGATAATCAGTTGGGAGAAGATTCAACAGGCGATAAAACTATTGAGCTACTAAAGCAGTGCAAAAAAGTGGCTCAAAGAATCAATAGCAAAGATCCTTCATCTCTGGGTTTACATCCACTGGTATACTTTTATACTCAACAAGGAAAGCCAAAAATTGGTTCCTTTTATGGGGTGGTTAGTTTAATTTTACATTTACAACAGACTAAATCTTGGTCTAAATTGATCGAGGTAAGAAAAGACTTTGAATGGGTAATTTGGAATTATGATATGGTTCCACAACTTGTTGCCAAGAAGAGTGACGCATTACAAGCTAGAGAGCTAGTGAGAGACTTCTACTTAGAAGTCATTAATAAGTTGTCAGGAGGTATAGATAAAAAGAATGTTATCACAGAAATAAGATCCGGCGATAAAAGATTTGCGACTCTGAAAATTCCAAAGAAAGCCGACACTGGGGAAATTGTGAGTAAAGAATTTTCTAGAGAAACCAAAGCATCTGCGTTTATCAGAGAGGCTCTACCAGGCTGGCCAGTTTGTAAAATTTGTGGAGGGTATCTGCCTTGCAGATTTAATAGTATCGATCATATTACAAGAAAAGCTGATGGGGGTTTAGGAACTTTAAAAAACGCACAATTAACTCACCCCTACTGCAATACTACCTATAAAAATTGAAAAAAAATTGTATTCGATTTAATGTAGAGCCAAAATATTGCGATCGCCGATGGTTAAATTTTAGCGACAGGCAATTGCTTTTTTGTTAAATCAATCTCATACAATTTGGTATGCGATCGCGATCGCATATCAAACGGTTTTGTCCGTAAATCCTGTTAATTGCAGAAACCAGGTAGATAAGGGAGATAAGCAACATAAGGATTTTAAGGAATTTAAGCATTTTAAAATTACCCAATCACCATAAAAATATTTATTTTAAAAGACCGTATCTTCCCCGCACACGAAGTAAAATTCTTCAATAATGATTACATAACAGAGGGAAAAAGCAAGTTGGGCAGAATCAATCAGCCTATCAAAAGCTTAGTTCTCCTCAATAAAAAAATTGTGTAAATTGGAGAATCAAAAAATGTCTGTATTACATCGCATCAAATCCGGTACATCTGTTTTATTAACATTGGGAACAGTTGCCGGAACCGCAGCGCCGATGCTAGCTCCCGCGCCTTCTTTTGCTCAGACAGCTTTTTCGGATGTTAATAATAACTACTGGGCAAAAGATTTTATTCAAGATTTGTCAGAAAGAGGAATTATCAAAGGATTTCCCGATCGCACTTTCCGCCCGGATGCACCGGTAACGCGGGCTGAATTCGCGGCAATGATCCGTTCTGTGAAAAAGGCAAAAACCCGCGCTGCTGTGGGGTTTGCCGATGTTCCGTCTAATTTTTGGGCAAGCGGGGCGATCGCCCAAGCTTACGAAATGGGATGGATGTCTGGCTATCCCGGCAATGTTTTCAGACCGGCACAGCAGATTCCTCGCGTTCAAGTTGTAGTCGCTTTAAATAACGGCATGGGCTATGAGCCTACGTGCGATTTTCAAGATGTTCTCAGCTACTATAGCGATGCTGGTGAGATTCAAAGTTATGCTGTCAAAAGCGTTGCTGCTGCTACTGAAAAACAGTTGGTTGTCAGCTATCCCAATCCTAAATCTCTCAAACCGAACAAGTCAGCAACGCGAGCTGAAGTAGCTGCTTTTATCTATCAAACATTGGTGAGTACCAATCAAGCAAGAGCAATTAATTCTCCTTACATTGCCAAGATTGATGTTAGCGAATCTGTGGCTGTGAAAATTCCCAGCGGGGTGACTATTCCAATCGAGTATGCAAAAGGTAAGATTTTGCTCGGCCCCAATGACAAGTCTCCGATTACGCTGACTGTGGCTGCGGATATCACGGGTAATAATGGCCAAGTGCTGATACCCGAAGGCTCGAAAATTAGCGGCGAATTGCGATCGACTGCTTCGGGCGTTCAGTTTGTGGCTCAAGAATTAAGTATAATCAACGGCAGCAGAGTGCCTCTGGTGGCCACTTCGCAACTGATTACTAGGAAAGAAACTGTTACCAAGGGCGTTAATGTTGGTAATCTGGTTAAGAATACGGCGTTGGGTGCTGCAGCAGCGGCGGCGATCGCAGGTGTTACGGGCGATCGGGCGATCGCGACTGAAGAGGTGCTGGGGGGCGCGGGAATCGGGACTTTGATCGGGGTGTTTTTGGGTAGAGATAAAGTCGATTTGTATGCTGTTAATCCCGACACCGATTTAGATTTGCTTTTGAATTCCGATTTGGTAGTTGGTACTGCCAGCACAGGCATTTGTAGCGCTCGATAGAGCCGACACTTGGAATTTTTTTCAAACCCCTCGCCTTGCAGGAGAGGGGCTTTAATGTGTGTATTTTACCTCGCTACAGGTGCATTTAATCAAATAATTAGCCAGGGATTTTTTTAAGTGTGAATTGCTACGGACATCCCAAACTTTCGCTGGTAGAAGCTCCAGTCACGGGATTGACACCATCTGCTTTCTCGCACAGGAGAGTAACTTGATAAGCGTCGATAATCGCGTCCGTAAAATCAGCGCCGGAAATTGCCGCATCATAAAACCGAGTTCGAGTCATAATTGCCTCTGAAAAATTCGCATTCGTCAAATTAGCGCCGTCGAATGTAACTCTATCTACTAAAGCACCGGAGAGGTTGGCACCTGACAAGTTGGCATTCAGCAAAACTCCTTTAGTCAAAATCGCATTAGTTAAATCAGCGCCTTGAAAGTTGGTTCCCCGCATTTCGGCCGCGACAAATGTTCCGCCCGCTAAGTCAGAATTGGAGAAATCGCGATCGGACAAATTAATATTTGTGTAATTAATATTTGTTTTCGGCAGGGCAAATGCCGGAGTAGCACTCAGCAGCACCCACCCAAAAGCCAACACTAAACTTACAAACAGGCTCAGGAAAATTCGGAAGACACTTTTCACAGATATTGCACTCATGGTAATTGACTCATGACTAATTAAAATCGTTTTACCCAATCTTCGCCAACGCGAAGTGTCAAGTCAGAATTGATTTCACCGGTAGAAGATGCTTCTATTTTACCGCCGCCTAACTCTTTTTGCAGTAGATTCGCTGCCTCTAAATCGCCTTGCTGAACAATAATTTGACTTTGACGCTGCTTCTCCGGTGAATCCTGCACTACAGATACATTAAAAAAGCCCTTTTTTCTGAGAAATTCAGCAACGGTTTTTGCGGTTGCTGGTTTATTAGAAGCGTTTTGGACAGCTATTTTGAGGTTTTTGGGCAAAACAGACTCGGTTGGATTGCGAAATCGTCCTTGTGCAAAATCCGGCACGCTCTGGTTGAAATATTGTGTCATAATGCGATCGAGCCCGATCGCATCTAAAATCCAATAACTCCTCAAATCGGCTTGTTCTGAACTAGAACTTCCCGGCAACATTACCATTTTAAAATTCTCTCGCTCCAATTGCAAACCGAAATTTGCCAGGGTCAATATTTCCTCATAATTTAGGTTTGTATCCACATATTTTTGCATCAATCGAACAATTTGTGGCAAGCGCACCAATACTGATGGACTTGTGAGGCGGTTCCGAATAGCTTGAATTAAAGATTGCTGTCGCTGAATGCGACCAATATCTCCTAAACCATCGTTGCGAAATCGAGCAAATTGTTCTGCTTGTTCTCCGTTGAGAGTTTGCCATCCCTTGGCTAAGTTTATTTTTAACTTTTGGGCGGTATCTGTATAGGACATTGCGCGAGGTACAAATACCTCAACTCCGCCCAACAAATCGACTAATTCCCGAAACGCACTGCTGCTGACTCGCACGTATCTTTCAATTCTCGTATTGTTCAGCATACTGCTAACCAATCGCGTCGCCAAAGCTGCTCCTCCCCTGGCATTGGCTTCGCTAATTTTGCTGACGCTAATTCCGGGAACTTCGACTTTAGTATCTCGCGGAACAGAAAGCAAACTAATAGATTTATCTCTAGGATCGAGGTGGAATAAGAGGATTGTATCGCTGCGACCGTTAAACATCTTAGGGCCATTGGCTGCAGCTTCCGGCACGCGGTCAATTCCCAATATCAAGATATTAACTGGGCGCGATAGGCGGTATCCAGAGTTGGATGATGAATAGTTAAAGCCAGTAGCCTCTAAGACTCTACTGATAACTGGCGGTTCCACGGGAGCTAACAGGGCGGTAATTGCCCCGATTGCGGCGGAGATGGCGGCTGTGAAAACTAGGAAAAATAGCCCAAATATATACAGGAATAATTTAGGCTTTTTTCGAGAGGTTTTATCGACTGGTTTAACAAAGTTTCTTTTAAAAATTGACAAGTTTTTCATTGACTTGCTGTTGATTATTGCAGTTTTTCAGCTTGGCAGTAAAACTTGGGCGGTGCTTCTCGAAAGTATTTGAACATAGCCGGACACAGCCAGCCTTCGAGATTTTTGGATTCCCACCGATACCAGTTACCGCCGTATTCTGCTTTCAACCACAGCATTTCTGCTTGATATCCGGGAAATGGGTTGGCGGAAAATAAAAGTCGGAAACCTCGATCGGCATTGGGAATGTCTGCGACGAGCGCGTTAATCATTTCGGGGACGCCCTGAACAAATGGTTCTCGGACAAGTCCGACTCGCTCGTCGTCAAAAACCCAGGTGTACTGTTCGCGATAGGGGTAAATTACCATCATGGCATTGGACATGGTATTCTCCTCTTTTCCTTTCCTTTGTTTTGTCTGCGAAAATGCAAGTGTTGATACATTATATTCTGTTGCGCGGAAGTTGTGCGCTATCCGATTTGACAACCCTGTTTTAACTTAGGAAATTTCGCGGGTTATTTACAAACTTTATTAGGATTGGGTGGATTGGCGAAATCTAGGGCTATCGGGATTGAGAGCTGTTTTTTTGACTTTTTTTGAGTTGAGGTAAATGGTGGCAAATTTAAAGAGCGTTAAAGGTTATTCGTTGCCGGATTTTGCGATCAAATTGTGCCTTGTTTTGTAACAATTATTATGTGGGTAGTAAGGACGAATACTCTGTATTCACCACAATTATGAAAACTACACCCTAACTACAAACCTATAACTGTTTGTAGTTGGGTGTTATGTTTGTTTTCGGAAAGCTCGCGCTCAAATTCTCGTCAGCTCAACCAGCGCCTTAGCTAAATATTCGTACTGCGGCAAAGTATTGTAAAACTGAGCCGAAACCCTCACCAACTGCTTACTAGCATCCGGCCAAGGAATCACCGGAACTTCTATTTTAAAAATCTCCCACAGCGCCTCTTGCAAAGGTGGAATTCCTCCCTTTGCAACCGCATCAGATTGGGAGTCTGCCAGTGGCACAACAGCCATTGAACCCACCATTTCATCAGGACAAGGCAGCGGCAAATCTAATTTATCGGCCAATATTTTTCTCCCCGCCAATGCTAAAGCATGATTTTTGGCCCTCAATTCCGGCCAGCCGCCGCTCAATAAAGAACCCATAAAATCAATAGCTACAGGCACGCACAAATAAGGACTCGGATCGACAGTTCCCATCCAGTCAAATTCTAGTTGAAAGCGTGATTTATCAGCGCGCGGCGAGTTAGCACCGTGACTGATTGTAGTTGGCCGAATGGCATCTTGCTTGTCGCGTCGCACGTATAAAAAGCCCGCACCTTTGGGCGCGCACAGCCACTTGTGGCAATTTCCCGTATAGTAAGCCGCGCCAATTTCATCTAAATTCAGCGCTACCATTCCCGGCGCGTGAGCTCCGTCTACTAACACATCCACGCCACGGTTAGCTAACTCGCCTACTAATTGTTTGATGGGAAAGATTAAACCTGTTTGGCTGACAACGTGGTCTAATAAAGCTAACTTTGTTTGCCGTGAAACGCACTTAATTATTGCTTCAATAATTTGGTCGGGTGACTCAATTGGAAAGGGGACTTCTGCTACTATTACTTTAGCACCTGTACGCTCGGCTACAAAATTAAGTGTGTTGCGGCAAGCGTTGTATTCCTGATTTGTAGTTAGCAATTCGTCGCCCGGAGAAAAACAGAGCGATCGCAAAACTGCATTTACTCCCGTGGTTGCATTCGGGACAAAAACCAAGTCATCCTCACTCGCACCGATAAATGCTGCTAACTGATTTCTTGCATTATCCAACAATGGTTCAAATTCCCGCATTAAAAAGCGCAAGGGTTCTCTTTCCAGTTGTTCCCGAAAACTGGTTTGCGCTTCCAGTACGGGAATCGGACAGGCCCCAAAAGAGCCGTGATTGAGGAAAGTTATATTGCGATCGAGCAACCAATATTGGTTAATCATTAGTATTAGTCAGTAGTCATTAGTAATTAATCAGTAGTCATTAGTCTGTCAACTGTCAACTGTCAACTGTCAACTGTCAACTGTCAACTGTCAACCGTCAACCGTTACCCATTTTACCTTTTAATTGCTCAAACTCTTCTAATGTATTGCAATTCGATAACATTACTGCTTCTCGTTCCCCTACAGGTAGAGGGATTGCGGGGATTTGATTTAACCACACTTGAAAGGAACGTCCCCCTTTGTCAATAAAACTTTGCAAACTTGGCAGAGATTGTTGGCGGTAGAAGCCACACAAAGGCTCCCAGCGCGAATTTTGATAAGGCACAACTGCTAAAGTTGATGCGGGAAACTCGGTTAACTGACTTGCCCAATTTTGAATAATCTGGGCATCCAATAAAGGCAAATCGCAAGCTAACAGTAAAATCCACTCGGCGGCAATTTCTGTCAATCCCTGAGTCAATGCAACCAAGGGCCCGGAGCCCGGATTGTACTCTACCAGAAATTGGGATGTTTCGGTTAAGGTCGATCGATAGCGATCGGGCCAAGCAGTCAGAACATAAACTTCTGGCCCTACTACTGCTGCAACTTCCAACGCCCGCTGCAATAGGGATTTGCCCTCAATTTCCAGCAGAGCTTTATCCCTACCCATCCGCGAACTTTGACCGCCTGCAAGCACAATTACAGCAATTTTATGATTTGTCATTGGGAAGAAGGAAGAGGGAAGAAGGAAGAAGGAAGTTCGGCAACGGATTATGTAACGGATGTAACGGATGTCAGGAAGAAGGAAGAGGGAAGAAGGAATAGGGAAGAAGGAAGAAAAATTTCTCTCGGTAGGGTGCTGTGTACAAAGCCTGCTCAATGTAGCGTACCCACTGCACACACAACCCGATTAATCATTCTCAACTCAAAACACTAACGGCTTTGCTAACTTCCTCAAGTTTTTGCACGACTTGACCGCTGCTCAATAAATTTTCTGCCTCAATCAAACCCGAGCTCATATCCAAACAAACTCCACTGCGCCACAGATAAAAGCCGCCGTTCCAGATAGCGGACTGCATCAATTCCGATGGTTTACCCAGCAACACTTCCTGCATTTGTTTTAATAACTCAGAGGCTGATTCCAAGGGAGGATTTGTGCTGCTAAAACCGTAATCTCCGTGGGCTAAAAGCACTCGCTCAAACTCGGCACCCGGCTTAGCAATGCCGATAATTGCAGTCCGATCGCGCGGCAAATCGCAGCTTCCCTCCAATCCCTTGACAGTGGTATAATTTTTGATTCCGCGCAACTCAAAGGCTTTTTGAAACATACCTTCTGTCGGCGGGTGCACGTAGCCCGATATAACGTTAACGTCGCCGGCACAGGGACACCACATCAACTCCATTGTCGAAAAAGGTGGCCGTTTACCAATTTCGCGGCGGTAGGGAACTAAAGCGGCGGCTTGAGGAAAATGCTTGGGAAGGTAAACAAAACCTAAACCCGTACTGTCAAAAACTTGCTGGACTTTTTCTAAACTCAGTTTTCTCCAGTCAACTCCCAAACCGCGCCAAATTTCAATCAAGGGAATACCTTCCTTGGTTGGCATGGTATCGCCGCCGTGCATGATGGTTGGGACGCCCCTAGCGGCTAAAATTAGGGCTGTTAAAGGGCTAATTGGAGCCGTGCGCGATCGCCCGTCGTAAGCAACGCCAAACACGGCGACGGTAGAGACGGAAAACCCTTTTTCTCGGTTTGGAGGGGCAAGCATAGGCCCCAATTCTTCATAAGCATCGAGCATTCCGGCTAATTCTTCACCGGTGGGCCGTTTAATGCGGTGGGCAATCATAAAAGCTCCGATTTGAGCTGGTGTTGCTTCTCCCAGCAGCATCATCCGGGTGGCTGCTGCTGCTTCGGAGCGAGTTAAGTTTTCTCCTGTGTGTACTCCGCTGCCAATTTTTCGCAGCAATTCTCTAAATGCGTCACTCATAACTTTTGAAGTTAGTAATTGGTAGTTGGTAGTGGGTAGTTAGTAAGTGGTAGTTAGTAATTGGTAATATTTGAATCGTTTTAAATTTAAAATTCCCAACTCTCAATTCAAAATTATCGAATTAACTCCCTGATTTTCCTAGCTTGATTACATCAAATGGCGGCACAAATTCGCGTACCAGATTCCAGAAATGGGCGATCGGCGGAATTTGCATTCGATCGTGAGTTGTCACCAACACGACTTCGCGAGTCCAAGTCGGATCGGCTACTGATTGACCGATAGCCGAAACCTTGGAATTTGACCGATCTTGGGCGATCAACCGAATTGCTAAAGTGTGATCGCCCTTCGCGTCCACCAAAGCTGAATGCGGCAGCAAAGCAATCAATTCCCCCTGTCGCACCACACCCCGAAAAGCATCAAGAGTGTTGAGTTCCAAAACAGCATGAAGTTTAGCACCCATGCGTCCAAATTGTTCTTGCACCATCCGCTGCATTCCGTACCCGTCCTTAAACACCACTTGCGGGTAACAAATCAATTCCGGCCAAGGTACTCGATCGTACTGGGCCAGGGGATGACCCGCCGCCATCAACACCTCGATCGGCTCATTGTAGAGCACCTCAACCAACATTTCCGGGGCTTGAGTAAAATAGCGGTTGTTCATCACCACCGCTATGTCCACCAAACCGTCTTTGAGGACTTTCAGAGCTCGATCGCTCCCCAGGGAAGTCACCCGCAACTGCACGTTAGGATAGTCGTGGCAAAACTTTTGCAGCACAGGCGGCAAATAAGCAGCGCAAACCGAATGAATTGCAGCCACGCACAGTTCCGGCTGCTTTCCTGCCCGTAAATCTCCCAACTCTTCAGCAGCATTTCGCCAAGTCTGACAGATTTTGCGAGCGTGAGGTAGCAGGCATTCCCCTCCCACAGTCAGTTTCGCGTGGGCCGTGCGGTGAAACAGCGACAAACCCACTTCCGCTTCTAATCCCTGCACTTGGCGGCTAATAGTCGATTGGGTAACGCCGCACTTCCGGGCCGCTTGCTGAAAGCTACCCGTTTCAGCAACTGAAAGAAATGCTTGAAGCTGCTCTAAGCGCATGGAGGTTTAATTCGAGATGGTTTCAGAAATTTTACTGGAAGATAATCTGTGACATTAACCGATTTAGTAGAAGAATTTAGTACACTTTGATACAGGTACAGATTAGTTTTGATTCCGGGGCGAGAGGCGGGGATGCTACGCTCCAAGCATCAATCTGCTCCGGCAGGATTTCTGAGCCTCCAATTAGAGGTCGATTCTCCTATGTTGAAGGGATTTCTGAATCTGCAAACCTCTCAAAAAACGGCTTCAATAGACCTCTTGCATTCATTCGCATACTATATTGAATTATCTGGGTTTATCTGTGTTTATTTGCTTTTAATCTGCGGTTAACCCATCAATCAAATATTTATGCAAGAGGCCTAATAAAGATGAACTTATAGAATTTGGCAAGCTGCTAGCTAAAAGGTTTGAATGAACTGCACAGTCAGTCGATTTTAGATTTTAGATTGACTCCCCAGATTTATCTGGAAGCTTGAATTTGGATCTCAAACTTTGATCTCTCCACGACTTAAGTCGGGTGCTTTTATCCGTTTTTTGTCGTTATAATCGCTTCATCAATTGCGCTAAATTGCTTGGTTTCTCCCTAGGCTTTGGACTCTAAAACTCGCCTTCCATTTTTTACCTCCTTGGGTCTTATAGTACCTCACTCTCTCTCAGCCTCTCAATAAATGTACGAATATTGCAGTCAGGTTAAAACCTGCGGTGAACTTTCATCGCCGGATTCAAGTCACTCTTGTTTTCTGTTTCTTTCTGTATAAACTAGAAATTAGCGGGTCAGCAACACAAGTGCAACTATGATCGATCGCACAGGAAAGCCGAAATGCTGCAATTTCTTTCGATTATGTCATTTAACCACAATTTTATTCCCCAAGATGGATGTTGCCAGTGGCAGCCCCAGTTGATGGGACTGCAGGCGGTAAGCGATTTGTTAATTGCCTTGGCTTATTATTCAATTCCAGCACTTCTGACATACTATGCCCGGAAGCAGCGGGACGTGCCTTTGAGCAAGGGGTTTCTCCTATTGGGAGCCTGGTTTTTCTGCGGGGGGACAACTCACTTGATGCAAGTTTGGATGCTGGTGCATCCCAGCTACGGGCTGTCAAGTTCGATCGCCGCCGTTACGGCTATCATCTCTTTGTGGGCTGTAGCGTCCCTGATACCCTGGGTTTCTCAATTCTTGGCTATGGCTGGGGCGGCCTCTTTTCCAGGAAATAGGGCGCTGGGAACTGAAAAGGTCGATCGACCGCAAGCCGACTCTGCCATTAAAAATTCCCTCGCATTCCCCACAACCGAACTCCAGCAAATTAACCAGCAATTGCTTGCAGAAATAACGCAGCGCGAGCGAGTCGAGGAACTCCTGCTTGACACTGTAGACAAGTTGCAAGAAAGCGAAGAACGCTTCCGCGTTTTTCAGGAATTATCTCTAGACGGATTTAACGTGTTCCGCAGCATTCGCGACGAATCCACAATTGTGGATTTTGAATGGGAATACGTCAATCCCGCAGCGGCAAAAATTCAGCAGAGTACCCCGGGCGAATTAATCGGCAAGCGCTTGCTGCAAGTGCTGCCCGGCCATAAAGATAACAATTTGTTCGACTGTTACGTCGAAGTTCTAGAAACAGGAATTCCCCTCGAAACCGAGATTTATTACAACAGCGAAGGCATTGTCGGCTGGTTTCGGATTATGACCGTTAAATTGGGCGATGGCATTGCTATTTCTTTTGGCGATATTACTAAGCGCAAGCAAGTAGAAGCATCCCTGCGCGAGGCGCTGCAAAAACTCACTTCTCATTTTGAAAATACGCCCCTAGCGGTGATTGAGTGGGATGAAAACTTTCGTCTCAGCGGGTGGTCGCCGGCGGCACAAAGGATTTTTGGTTGGGAAAACATAGAGGTTTTAGGCAAGCATTTTAGCGAATGGAACTTTATTTCTAAGGGCGATTTGTCAGAGGTAGAATCGGCAATTTATAGTTTAAAACAACCAGAAAATCGCTGCAATGTAGTTCGCAACAGCAATTATAATAAGTGGGGTTCGTTGGTACACTGCGAGTGGTACAATTCGGCTTTTTACAGCGATTCGGGACAGTTGGTATCGGTGCTGTCTCTGGTTTTGGATGTGACGGAACGCTTTAAATTTCTGGAAGTGCTGCGACAGTCTGAAGAGCGGTTTCGGATTGCGGCAGAAAGTGCCAGTGATTTAATTTATGAATGGAATATCGAAACGGGTATCGTGCTGTGGTTCGGTCACGTAGACGAACATTTGGAGTACAAAAAAGGCGGATTTCCGAGGACAAGAGAAGCTTGGAACAGTATCTTGCATCCGATCGACCGCGATCGAGTTTTGGCCGCAGTCGATCGGTATTTGAGTGCGCCAGACAGTTCTGCCGCCCCATTTTTTCAGGAATACCGCGTTCAGTGCCAAGGGGGCCGCTTGCTCCACTGGATCGATCGGGGCAAAGCAGTGCTTGACAAACAAGGTAATCCCTGCAAATGGATCGGCGTGATTAGCGACATCACC
The DNA here is from genome assembly GCF_036701775.1 of Microcoleus sp. N9_A2. Classification (NCBI taxonomy): domain Bacteria; kingdom Bacillati; phylum Cyanobacteriota; class Cyanophyceae; order Oscillatoriales; family Microcoleaceae; genus Microcoleus; species Microcoleus sp. N9_A2. The sequence goes on from NZ_JAUBRH010000010.1 coordinate 90,053, forward strand.
GCTCGCAAAGAGGCCGAAGAACAGCGGAATTGGGCATTGGCGCGGGAACAGGCCGCCCGTCGCCAAGCCGAAGCCAGCGAACAGTTGTACCGCGTCCTCGCTGAAGCCATCCCGCAAATAGTTTGGACTGCCAGAGCCGACGGCTGGTTCGACTACTACAACCAGCGCTGGTTTGAATATACTGGCTTGACGCTGGAGGAAACTCAAGGCTGGGGGTGGCAGCTAGCCCTGCATCCAGATGACGTGGAAGATGCTGTAGAAAGCTGGAAGACCTCGGTGGAGACAGGGAAGACTTACGAGGTGGAATACCGCTTTAAACGCGCATCTGACGGGGCTTACCGCTGGCATCTGGGCAGGGCATTGCCCGTGCGGGACGCGGAGGGGAAAATTCTCAAATGGTTCGGGACTTGTACCGATATTGACGATCGCCAGCGATCGGCCCAAACAGCCTATTTTAACGCTCAAGCTTTGGCTTTGCTGTCGTCTGCTTCCCTGGATTATGAGAAGGCGCTGCAAGGTTTGGCAGATTTAACAGTACCGGGGCTGGGAGATTGGTGCTGTGTGCATTTGCTTGATGCCGACGGCTCGATCCGCTTGCAAGCAGTTGCTCACTCAGATCCGAGCAAAGTCGCTCTGCTGTGGCAAATCGATCGGCGTATGCCACTAGACCCCCAGGGACGGCACGGAGTAGCAAAGGTGCTGCGGACTGGGGAGTCGAAGCTATACGCAGAAATACCGGAATGGGTGATCGAGGCGGTTGTGCCGGACAGGGAACTGCAGTTGGTGCTGCGATCCCAGGTGCTGTCGGCAATCTGCGTGCCGCTAATCGCTCGCGGGCGGACTCTGGGAGCGATTTCGTTGCTGTGCGGGGAATCTGGCCGTCGCTGCGGGGAGAGCGATTTGGTTTTGCTGGAGGATTTGGCGCGGGATGCCGCGGTGGCGATCGACAATGCGCGGCTTTACCGGGAAGCTGCAGAGGCCAACCGGATTAAAGACGAGTTTTTGGGAACGCTTTCTCACGAGTTGCGGACGCCTCTGAACGCAATTTTGGGCTGGGCGCAGATGCTGCGGCAGCGCCAGATGAGTGCCGAAAAAACCGCTGTGGGTTTGGAGACTATTGAGCGAAACGCGCGGTTGCAGACTCAGATGATTGAGGATTTGCTGGACGTTTCCCGGATTGTCAGTGGCAAAGTGTGTTTGAAGCTGTTCCCGGTAGATTTGGTGCGGATTGTAGAAACGGCGGTGAAGGCGCTGATTCCTGATGCTGAAGCTAGGGGAATTGAATTGGTCAGTTTTTGTGGCGAAGGGCTGAGCTCGGTGAGGGGCGATGCTACTCGTTTGCAGCAGGTGGTGTCTAATTTGCTCTCGAATGCTATTAAGTTTACGCCGCCGTCGGGTCGCGTGGAAATAAGGCTTTCGGAGGATGGGGAACCGGGAGCGGCGGGTGGCGCCATCTTGTCTGGGCCGTCTCTGGTTCACTCTGTTTCGATCGTTGTCAGCGATACGGGAATTGGCATTAGCAAGGAGTTTTTGCCGTTGGTGTTCGATCGCTTCCGCCAAGCTGACAGCACTTCTACGCGCAATTACGGCGGCCTGGGACTGGGATTGGCGATCGTCCGCCATCTCGTGGAACTCCACGGCGGCAGTGTCTGGGCCGAAAGTCCTGGGGAAGGACTCGGCTCGACTTTCGGAGTGCGGCTGCCAATAACAACAGTCAACAGCTAACTGTTAACTGTTGTTATTGGTTATTGGTTACTGGTTATTCGTTATTTTATTGATACCAGGACTCTGCTCTTGAGTGTAAGATTCATTGGTAAAATAGTAATGGCTGTGCGGTTCGTTTTTAGGACTTACTCCATTCACCACTAAGCCCAGAACGTGCTGGCTTGATTTCTTCAATAGCTCCTTCGCAAAAGCCACAGTACCAGAATTAAGAACTCCTGGTCGCACAACCAATAAAATCCCATCTGCTTTATTCCCCAGAATCAGAGCATCAGCAGCAACATTCAGAGAAGGAGCATCAATAATCACTGCATCATAACTAGCCGAAAATTGCTTAATTAATAAAGTGATTCGCTGCGAATCCAAGAGAGCCATTGGATTAGGCGGAATCACCCCGCAAGTCAGCACATCTAAGTTATCCATAACTTGTGCGATCGCATCCTTAAACCCAGCTTGTCCAACTATCACATTGCTCAAACCTACTTGATTGGGAAGCTCCCAAATCCGATGTTGAACAGGACAGTGCATATCCGCATCTACCAGCAAAACCTTCCGTCCTAATTGAGCTATAGCTACAGCCAAATTAGCCGATACAGTAGACTTGCCTTCTTGCGGTAGCGAACTACTGACAACAATCACTTTCAGCTCTTTATCAGAACTCAGAAACCTCAGATTTGCCTGAAGCATTCGGTAAGCAGCACTGCTCGAAGTATGAGGAGTATCCCTAACAACAATCTGTCGGGGAGATGGCTCTAAATCCAGGGAAGTAGATTTAAGCCGCCTGGAATTGCGCCGAGTATTTTTGTCAGGCTTTTTATGAAAAGGAATCACTCCCAACAAAGTAAACCCAAACAATTCCCTCGCCTCTTCAATAGTTTTGACAGACTTATCTTGAGACTCTAAAAGCATCGCCGCAGCTACCGCCAGCAGAGTTCCCAACAAGCTGCCCGATACCAGCAATAAAGACTTGCGAGAACGCACTGGTTCTTCCGGAGCACTCGGCTTTTGGATAATCCGAGCATTCCCCACTTGCTGATTTTCAGTAATCCGAATTTGCTGGAGTTTTTTCTGCAATTCTTCATAATCAGCTTCGGCTTCTTGGAGTTTTCTTTCTAGTTCCCGCTTTTCCTTCTCTAGCTTCGGCAAAACTTTTACCCGCTGCTTGTAGTCAGCTAGAGCATTTGATAGAATAGTAACTCGCTCAGCCAAACCCTGACGTTCTACATCTACCTTGATAAATTCTTCGATCAGTTTTGGTTTCACCTCTCCAATCTGTAAACTTTGATTTTGCAACGGCTCTCGCCCGCCTAAAACTTGTTGTATTTGTTGGTCTAGTAAAGCTTTCATAGTAGCTTTATTAGTTTCCAACCTAGTTATTATAGGCGAATTATCCTGGTAGCGATTTTGCTCAATTGCTAACTGACGCTCTATTTGTTTGTACTCTTTCAGAGCTTCCTGCACAGTGCTAGATTGGCTGAGAGTGCTGGCGGTCAATGCTTGCTGGGGATTCATTTGTAATTGGTATTCAAATGCTTTAGACTTAGCACTGGCATTGAGCAAATCCGACTTAGCTTGGTCGATTTGACTTTCTAGTTGCGCCATAACGGCTACTGCTGATTTAGCTTCTTCTTCAAGATTTACAACTTTATTCTCTTCTTTAAATTTTCTCAATTCTGCCGCTGCTTTCCGCATAGCTTGGTCGGAGTTAGGCAGTTTCCTTTCAATAAACTGTCGAACAGACACAGCTTCTAGGCGATTGACTTTTTGATTATTATCTATATATAAATTCATCATTGTTTTTACGACATCTGCTGCTCTTTTTGAGTTTTTGTCCTTGTATGAAACAGTTAAAATATCAGCTCCCCGAATAGTAGCTACTGTTAGGTTTTTCAAAAAATCTTTTGTTTTGAGATGATTCCTTTTTTCGTCTTTCAAATGAAGTCTATCGATGGTTTTTTGGATGTTTTCTATAGAACGAATTAGTTCTATCTCGGTAGTCAGAGGGTTACTTTGCTCCGCCGCAGGAGTCAACTGTCCGATTTCTTTTCCTAATTCTGTTAAAGCAGATCCAGGAGTTGTTTTCTTAAATAACAGCTTTCCTTCTGCTTCATAGATGGGCTTTTCCTTCAGCGTGGTGTAGGTTGTGAGTGTCAGAACCGAGGCAAACACAGCTAAGGCTGGCAGCCACCTGCGCTTGAGAATCTGCCAGTATTCCTGAAATCCCATACCAGTTTCAGTTGATTCCATCAGTTACTCCAGAAAAATAATTTTTTGTAAACTCTAACACCCTAGGCATTTAAACTTATTGTTGAAGATATCGATTGTATCACTTAAGTCAAGCACTGTCATGGTTTGAACAAATATGTTTGCGCTCCCATAACGACAAAATTATATATCTTTGTTAATAAAAGTAAATAATTATAAATTTACGAGCGATGGAACGAGTAACAGGATAAGATCAGCCCAGCAATTAAGATATAAAAATTTAATTAGAAAAAAATTAGGAGACGGGACATATTCTTGGTAATCGTTTTAATGATATCACTTGAGTGATGCCCGATTAAAAGGCTGATTAATTTCAGCGGAAAGGGTGGTATAAAAAATAACTCATCAGTAGGTACTCGATATAGTTACGGTAAAGTAGTTGTCTCAGAGCGTGTGATGATGAATAGGAACATAAGAAAACTCAGTAAAGTGTTGGTGGGATTAAAAACCCGTCATTTTTTGATAATCGATGCAATTTGTTTGGCGATCGCACCGTTATTGGCCCTGCAAATTCGTTTAGATGGCATATTTAATCTGGCTCCCTACTTACAGAGTCTGGCTGTAATTACCGTACTATTTGTAGCAGTCAAACTTATAGTATTTTATGCCGGCGGCTTATACAAGCGTTGCTGGCAGTATGCGGGTGTGGAAGAAATGGCACAAATAACGATACTGATAGGTATATCCCTAGCAGTGGAAATTATCTTGTTCCAACAACTCTACCAGCTAAATAATTCGCCGATCGCACATCTGCCACGATCGCTGCCGCTACTAGACGCTATAATCAGCTTTTTGTTAGTGGCGGCGATTCGTTTCAGCATTCCAGCCCTCGCAAGATGGAGCCCAAAACGGTGGAAAGTTCAGCGGCGCAATCGCGTCCTGATAGTCGGTGCGGGCAGTGCAGGCACATCTCTGATGCAAACGATGCAGAGGAGCCCGGAGGTAGGACTCGATCCAATCGCTTTCATAGACGACAACCCCAAAAAAATCTCCAAGCAGATTGGCAGACTGACTGTAGTCGGCAATCGCTGTAACATTCCGGAAGTAGTTCGATCGCTAAATATCGCCAAAGTCATAATTGCCATCCCCTCAGCTCCGGGAAAAGAGATTAGGGAAATCGTAGAAATTTGTCAGTCAATGGGAATTCCAACCAGCACCCTCCCTGGCCTCAATGAAATCATCAAAGGTCGTGTCAGTTTAGGTAGTCTCAGAGAAGTCCAGATTGACGACTTGCTCCGCCGCGCCCCCATCCAAACCGATACCCAGAAAGTCTTGGGATTGATTGGAGGCAAAAAAGTTCTAATTACCGGTGCGGGTGGCTCCATCGGCAGCGAACTTTGTCGGCAAATATTAAAGTGCGCTCCTGCGGAAATCATCATCGTCGGACACGGAGAAAATTCTGTATTCAACATTCAACAAGAATTAGGAAAAGTCCTGTCCGAACTCAAAAAAAACAGCCAAACCCAAACAGATATTACTCGCGTGACAGCCTTTATGGCCGATATTCGCTTTCGCGATCGCTTAGAGTACGTTTTTCTAACAGTGAAACCAGACATCATTTTTCATGCGGCAGCTCACAAACACGTACCCATGATGGAATTAAACCCGCCGGAAGCGATTACTAACAATGTGCGGGGGACGAAAAATCTGCTGGATCTGGCATTGAAATACAATGTGGAACAATTTGTGATGATTTCCACCGACAAAGCGGTGAATCCAACTAGCATTATGGGAGCTAGCAAAAGAGTTGCCGAAATGCTGGTGCTGCAAGCAGCAAAAAAAAGCAAAAACCCGTTTGTAGTGGTTCGTTTCGGTAATGTTCTTGGCAGCCGGGGTAGTGTCGTACCTACTTTCAAGCGACAAATTGCTGAGGGCGGGCCGATCACAATTACCCATCCAGATATCACTCGCTATTTCATGACAATTCCCGAGGCTGTTCAACTGGTTTTGCAGGCGGCAGTCATCGGCGGTGGTGGGGAAGTATTCATGCTTGAGATGGGGGAACCGATCAGAATTTTTGATTTAGCCAAGGATTTGATTCGGCTCTCAGGATATGAAGTGGGTAAAGACATAGAAATCGCGTTTACAGGGCTGCGGCCGGGAGAAAAATTGTTTGAAGAACTGTTTATTCCGGGCGAGAAATACAACCGCACTAAACACGAAAAAATTCTCAGTTTGGGCAATGCCAGTCGCATAGTGAAAGAAAATATTGACCAGGACGTAGAAGCTCTTTGTCAAGCAGGCGATCGTAATGATGCGAATTTAATTGTCTCCCTGCTACAACAGTTAGTGCCTGAGTATGTACCAGGGTATTCAACCGCCAATTTGCACGCCAATACAGCCCAAAAAACAACCGCTGTGGCTCATATTAGCAGTGCAGCGTCTGTTCAGCTAGAGAATGATTTGCGGGTGGCTCTTGCCAATGAGGAGTTTCGGATTCACTATCAGCCGATCGTCTGCCTGGAAACTAATCAGATAAGTGCTTTTGAAGCGCTGTTGCGCTGGCAGCATCCGACTCGAGGTTTGCTTTGGCCTGACGAATTCCTACCAGCCGCAGAAGAAACTGGCTTAATTGTTCCTATTGGCGAGTGGGTGCTGCGGCAAGCTTGCAGCCAGATGCGGATTTGGCAGTCGCAATTTCGTCTTAACTCTCCTTTAACAGTCAGCGTGAATTTGACTAGCAAACAGTTGTTCCACGCCGACTTAATCGAGAGGCTTACCAAAATATTGAAGGAAACAAATCTTGATGCTTCTAGTTTAAGGTTAGAAATTCCTGAAGAGGTTGTGACGGATAATCCTGAGTTAGCTGGGTCTGTGTTTGTCCAAATTAAAACTTTAGGAGTGCAAGTACAAATCGACCACTGTGGTCTTAGTGATGTATCATTAACTCAGCTCTACCAATTGACGCGACTTAAGTATGGGAAATTCGACAGTTTGAAGCTAGATTGTTCTTTAGTCAGCGGGCTAGATGCTAGCAACCCGAACTTAGAAATTCTTCGGAAAATTATTGCCATAACTCAGGAGTTAGGTATGGACATGATTGCCACAGGAGTAGAAACGAGATGGCAAATAGCTGAACTCAAAGCTCTGAAGTGCGTCTACGGACAGGGATACTTTTTCTCGAAGCCTGTAGAATGCGTGGCGGTAGGGAACTTGATGAGGGCTAAGGTTGCTAAAAGTTAATGGGGAATTTGTCAACAATGTTTAGATTTGAAATACGCGATTTTGAGTTAACTAATCAGCAAGCAGGCAATTAGCTAGTAATGCAACAGTTGAAACCACTAACATTGCGCCGAAATTTTTCCTGGACTTTCACTGGCAATCTCGTTTATGCTGCTTCCCAGTGGGGGATGTTGGTGGTGCTTGCTAAATTGGGCAGCCCTGAAATGGTGGGTCAATTTACCTTGGGTCTTGCGGTGACAGCACCTGTTATCATGTTTACTAATCTGCAACTGCGGGGTGTCCAAGCGACGGATGCGAAAGGGGACTATGTTTTCAGTGATTATCTGGGTCTGAGGTTAATTGGAACTGGGTTAGCACTGGTGATAATTGCGGGAATTACGCTCAAAGCTGGATATCGGTGGGAGACTTCGCTGGTGATTTTGGCGATGGCCTTAGCAAAGGCTTTCGAGTCGATCAGTGATGTATTTTACGGACTGATTCAACAACACGAACGGATGGATCGAATTGCGATCGCCCTGATGATTAAAGGGCCTTTGTCGTTATTACTTTTAGGCATCGGAGTTTGCCTGACTGGGAGTGTTGTAGGGGGAGCGATCGGATTAGCAGTTGCGTGGGGTTTAGTTCTCTTCGGCTGGGATCTTCGCAATGGTAGATTAATTTTAAATAATTCCTCGCATGGGAGAGAGCGAGCAGATTTATTAGTTGCCGATGCTGAACCTGCAAACAGTCAAAATCCCTTGTACCCCCGCTGGGATGGAAAAACTTTGGGCAAGTTAGTTTGGCTTGCTTTACCTCTGGGTTTTGTGATGATGTTGATTTCGCTGAATACTAATATTCCTCGATATTTTATCGAGCGATATTTGGGCGAACGCGAACTGGGCATTTTCGCTGCCATGTCTTACCTGATGGTGGTTGGGCAAATGGTAGTGAGTGCGCTAGCGGAGTCTGCAAGTCCGCGACTAGCAAAATATTATGCAGCGGGAAATAGCACTGCTTTTCGCACACTTTTGCTGAAGCTGGTGGGGGTTGGCTTGATGTTAGGTGCGGGAGGCGTTTTTGTCGCGGTTGTTGCCGGCAAACCAATCTTAACTTTACTCTATAAACCGGAGTATGCCGAGCGCTCGGATTTGTTCGCGTGGCTGATGGTGGCTGCGGGTTTGGGTTACGTTTCTTCCTTTTTGGGTTACGGGATGACGGCGGCTAGATACTTTCGGGTGCAAATGCCTTTGTTTGTTTTGGTAACGGGGAGTTCTGCGATCGCTTGTTTCTGGTTAATTCCGACACAGGGAGTCCGAGGGGCGGCGATCGCGCTGATCGTTGGGGCGATCGTTCAAGCAGTTTTTAGTTTCGGAGTTATTGTTCATGCACTATACCGACTCAACAAATATCAAGGAACGAAATCAAATATCGACTAAACAGCGTCCCATCCGCATCCTTCATGTCGTTGGCGGTATGAATCGGGGTGGAGTGGAAACTTGGCTGATGCACGTTTTGCGACATATCGATCGCGATCGCTTCCAGATGGACTTTGTAGTTCACACTGAGAAACCCTGCCCTTACGATGACGAAGCTCGTGCTCTTGGTAGCAAGATTATCCCCTGCCTCAATCCTGCCAAACCTTGGCTGTACGCTCGCAACTTTAAACGAATTCTACGCGAATACGGGCCCTATGATATTGTTCACAGTCACGTTCACCACTTTAGCGGTTACGTTCTCTATTGGGCGAAACAAGCAGGCGTACAGATTCGCGTTGCCCACAGCCATAACGATACCTCTGCAATTGATGCCAAAGCAGGATTACATCGGCGTTTGTATCTAACTTTAACCAAATGGTTAATCTATCGATATTCAACACTTGGTTTAGCCGCTAGCTGCCAAGTAGTAGAAGTATTATTCAACCAAACTTGGAAAACGGACTCGCGTTGTCGAATTCTTTATTGTGGCGTAGATTTGACACCCTTCCGCGATATAGTTGATTCTGTTGCCGTTCGTGCTGAATTCGGCATCCCTGCCGATGCCTTTGTCATCGGTCATGTCGGCAGATTTGAGGAACAAAAGAACCACAAATTTTTGATAGATATTGTGACAGAAGTTGCCAAGCGAGAACCTAAGATTCACTTGCTGCTTATCGGTGACGGTTCGCTGCGATCGGAGATTCAACAAAAAGTAATGAATAATGGCTTGGCTGACCGCGTTACATTTGCAGGACTGCGATCGGACGTTCCTCGATTGATGTTGGGTGCTATGGATTTGTTTCTATTGCCTTCGATTCATGAAGCGTTGGGTTTAGTATTAATTGAAGCACAGGCAGCAGGACTGCCTTGTGTCTTTTCAGATGTTGTTCCAGAGGAAGCTAATGCAGTCAAACATTTAGTGCGACAAGTTTCTTTATCAAAGTCAGCATCTGACTGGTCAGAGGCGGTTATATCTGCAAGGAGTGGTACATCAGCTATTTCCCAAGCTGATACTCTACCTGTCCTGGAAAACAGCGCTTTTAATATTGCCAATAGTATCGAAAAATTGACATTGTTTTATGAAAACGCTGCGATCGTCACCAGTTAATTTATGCTACGACAAATAGTTATAGTGATACTTTTAGCGGTTTTACTCGGGGGAGCATCTCTCGTGAATTTGGGTAGTTCAGATATGCCTCTAGATCCGGCAATCCTAAAACTCCGCTATGTTATGGTTGGCGCAAGCATACTAATTCTTTTACTAATGTCTGAGTTAAATAAATTAAATTTTTCTAGTAAAGCTCTACCGATTCTATTGTTGTGGATTTTATTCAGTTTGGCCTTAGTGGCATCTGGTATTGCTAATAACGATTCATCAATTGTTAGGGATGGATTCTGGCTGATGCTTGGTGCCAACTTGATTTTCTTTTATGCTATACCTAATTTGATGAAAGAACGGGCAAACCTACTGCTGGGACTAGCACTTTTTTTAGGCAATGTTCCTTATATAGTTACGTCCCTAGTATCGCACCCATTAACTACTTTGCGGTATAAAGGTGTATTTGCAAACTCGAATCAAATGGGATTGATCGGCGCAACAGTCGCTGCTGGAATATTGATTGTGTTGAGCGGTGCTTTGTCAGCCAAAAAATCTTCTAGTTATGTTTGGGCAATTATTTTACTGTTGCTGACAAATTTTTACGTAATTCTTTGTGCTAATTCCCGAACATCAATTCTTGCCTTTTGTGCCATGTTTGGATTATTTCTTTATCAATTATTATCCAATCCTGTAATTTTGTATAAAATAGGAACAATATTTATAGCGATTTTTAGTTGCACGGCGGTAATAGGTACTGAACAAATTAACGGGGTATTAAAAGAGGTAGATGGGATTTTAGGTGATAAAGTTCAAGGAGGACTAAGCGGTAGAGATGATATTTGGAAACAGACATTAAACGATTCAACTTTACTAGGTTACGGTAGTGATTACTTTGAATTTAACTTTGGGATGGGAGGACACAATAGTATGATTGAGATCCTCGGGCAAAACGGCATTATCGCGGCTTATTTCTTGATGTTTTTTGCGATCGCAGGTTTTTATTATGCTTATCAGTATTTTAAAAATTATGCGAAAGAAGATAGTTATGCAATTGCTCCATTAATTATTGCAGTGTGTTTCTGGATTTTATCCATGGGGGAAGGTATGTTTGGATCGCTAGGAACTGGAATGACAATTGCTTACATGATATCTATAGGTATTGTTATGGCAAAAAGATAAATACGCTTAATTAAATTAAATGAAAAAAAACACTCGCTCGTTTTTTTTGTTTTAAAAATTGCAGATAATTAATCGATAATTATCGATAATTCATGAAGTTAAAGTTATACTAATCTAGGTAAATATGAAGAGATTGAGACAAAATAAGCCCATCATTTTTTTAATAATTTGCCTTTTATCAATTTTTTTGATTTCTGCTGTTTGGGCTTTTAAGCATGGTAAAATTTCTCATTTATTCTCTTCGTGCAGCGCTGCAGAAGTTGTTGCAGCATCCCAAGGAAATCAGAAGTTTTATATTCGTGCTGATGGTACTACGATGGTCGATGGTCAACCATTTTTTCCCTTTGGACTTTATCAAGCTTCCTGGGAATCTCCCGATGATAATCCTATAGAACACATCCGGCAAATTGCTGCTGGTGGTTTCAATATAGTTCACGCCTCCGCCATCACACTAAATAACTACGAAAAATTTCTCGATGAGGCTCATCGACTTGGGATTTATGTTATTAGTAGACCTGATTTTAACATACTTACTTTGGTAAATGCCTTCAAACGCAAACCTGCTGTTATTGGCTGGAACCTTGCAGATGATGTTGATAACGGCAAGCGCACTCCTGAACAAGTTTTAAAATATCACGTACAGGTAAAAGCAACAGATCCAAATCATGTAACTTACGTGACGGGCTACACAAATCAAATCGGGAATTTTGCCAATTGTTCTGATATATTGGCAATTCAAACCTATCCGATTAGAGAAGGCGATCCGGATTTAGGTTCGACTTATTCAATGGTTTCCATTGCTCATAAAGCCGCCGTAAAATATAATAAAGCAGTTTACGTAAATGTACAGGCTTTCGATTGGGCAACTGCCGACTCAGATAAATACAAGAACGCACGTCCGCCAACTGCTGAGGAGGTGCGAAATATGACATATCAAGCCATATTGGCAGGGGCTAAAGGGATTATTTACTACAGTTATCACTATCGGGGCTATGGGGGCTGGCATTTGCCAGACAATCCAGATTTGTGGGAGGGCATGAAGTCTTTAGTGCCGGAAATTAAGCAGCTAAGTCCGATGTTGCTGGATGGCAGTTTGAAGAAAATTAATACCCGCACGAGAGATATATTCGCTGGAATTTGGGAACTTAAAGGGCAAGCTTTGGCTGCTGTCATTAATACGTCCTACGATCGCCCTCAAGAAGTTGCTCTTGCAATCCCTGCCGGTCTACAATCGGCACGACCGATGTTCCAAAATCGTCCTGCTGGTATGTTCGTCAAAGATGGCAAGCTTTCTGGCTTAATCAAGCCTTTAGAAGTTCATATTTACAAACTTGAAAAATAATTGGTTCAGAGGAGTTATTTAAGATGAAAGTTGTTGTAGCTGTAGATCATCGGTTCGATCGCACGCCCGATGGATCGGTGTGGACGCAGACAGGCTTCGCCCATTCCTACTGGAGTCGTTACTTAGGTGTTTTCGATGAAGTAATTGTGGCGGCGCGCGTCCGCGACGTACCTACCGTACCTTCAGACTGGGTACGCGCCGACGGTGAAAGAGTTTCATTAGCCCCCCTACCGTACTATATAGGCCCGTGGCAGTATCTCCTGAAAGCGCCGCAGGTTCAGCGTGCTGCCAGAGATGCCGTTAATGGGCAAGATGCTGTTATTTTGTATCTTTCTTCTCAGGCTGCCAACAATGTCGAACTCCAACTGCGGCAAACAGGCTATCCCTATGGCGTATATGTCATCGCCGATCCTTACGATGTCTTCGCGCCCGGTTCGGTAAAGAACCCTTTGCGCCCGTTTTTCCGCTGGTGGTTCCCGCGTCAATTGCGACGCCAATGTGCCAACGCTACCACCAGTGCCTATATTACCGAAAGAGCTCTGCAACGCCGATATCCGCCGGGACAAAACACTTTCTCCACCTACTATTCGATGGCGGAGTTGTCCGACACGACCTGCGTGTCTGTTCCCCGATCGCCCCAGCCCGCAGGTAGTCCGCTGACAATGATTGCTGTTGGTACATTGGCTCAACTATATAAAGCTCCAGATGCGGCGATCGAAGCGGTGGCTATCTGCGTGCGGGAAGGATTAGACATCAAGTTAGTTTGGGTTGGAGACGGCAAGCACCGCTCGGAAATGGAAGCCCTAGCAACAACCCTGGGGTTAGGGGAGCGAGTCTGTTTTCGGGGGCAGTTGACTGCTGGTGATGCTGTACGCGCAGAGTTGGATCGAGCTGACCTTTTCATCATGCCCTCCCACCAGGAGGGTTTACCCAGAGCAATGGTCGAGGCGATGGCACGCGCACTGCCATGTATTGGCTCCACCGTGGGTGGCATCCCCGAATTGCTGTCGCATGAGGATCTGGTGCCGCCAGGGGATGCGGCTGCCTTGGCTAGTAAAATTTGCGAGGTAGCGAACGATCCCGATCGCATGGCTCGGATGTCGGCTGGTAACTTAAACAAAGCCAAAGAGTATACAGACGAAGTGCTTCAATATCGGAGGATTGCTTTCTACCGTTATTTAAAAGAGAAGACAGAAGCATGGCTGAAGACCGAAAACTAAATTCTTTGTAAAAATTCACTTCCAAAACGTTAACCTCAATGAAAATTCTGCATATTTGTGCGCTCGGAGCCACGGCAAAAGTGCTTTTGAAACCTCAGATAGATTACTTACTATCCCGTAATCTATCAGTTGAAGTTGCCTGCTCTCCCGACTCGGATGTTGAAAAATTACAACAGCAGGGATACACGATTCACCCTATTTCAATAGACCGGAAAATTTCACCATTTCTTAACATTAAAAGTATCTATACTCTGGTTAATTTAATCCGAAAACATCAGTACGACCTCGTTCACGTACATACTCCCATTGCTGCGGTTTTGGGGCGGATCGCTGCTAAAATAGCTGGGGTAAAACGTATCGTTTACACTTCTCACGGCTTGCCTTTTCACGATCAATCATCCCCCAAAGAATATACTTTATACTCTAATGTTGAAAAATTTGCTGCGTTATTAACTGACCTGATTCTGAGCCAGAATCATGAAGATATCGCTACAGCTAAGAAATTAGGTCTTTGTCCGCCGGAGAAAATTGCTTATCTCGGCAACGGTGTGGATATTGATCGCTTTAATCGCGATCGCCTCGACCCCCATCATCAAGCCCAATTAAGAAAATCTTTAGGTATCGCCGATACTGCCAACTTAATTATCGGTACGATTGGTCGTTTAACTCGCAAAAAAGGCAGCGGATACCTGATTGAAGCAACAGCCCAGTTAGTCTCGCAATTTCCCAACCTGCACGTTTTGATTATTGGTGGCGAACTCAGTACCGATCCGGAACCTTTTTATACGGAAATAACGGAACGAATTCGCACCCTTGGCATCCAAAATAATGTTACTTTGACAGGGATTCGTCAAGACATACCAGAAATTTTAGGGCTGTTAGATATTTTCACATTGCCTACGTTCACCCATGAGGGATTACCTAGATCTATCGTGGAAGCAATGTCTATGAGTTTGCCAGTTGTTGCTACAGATATCCGAGGGTGTCGAGAAGCAGTTTTGCACGAAGAAACAGGCTTGATCGTCCCACCTCAAGATAGTCAAAAATTAGCAGAAGCTTTGGGGAAATTGCTATCCAACTCGGAGGTGCGATCGGCCTACGGTCAAGCGGGTCGTCAGCGAGTTGAAGCTGAATATGATGAATCTTTTGTGTTTGAGAGACTGGAAAATTTCTATCGAGAACTGGGGGTGACGAACGTCTAAATTTTCAAAGTTTTTCAGGCTATGGCTTGGGTGATAGATAATCAACAACCAACAATCAACAATTAACAATTAACCAATGAGTAATATCGTTACAGGCGCGGCAGGTTTTATCGGCTCTCACTTAGTAGAAACTCTGTTAAAGCAAGGTGAGAAAGTCATCGGCATTGATGAAGTCAACGATTATTACGATCCCGAATTGAAGAGAAAAAATCTCTCTCATTTTGCAAAAAATCCCAACTTTAAACTTCTGGAGGAGAATATTTTATCTTTGGATTGGCGATCGCTCTTAGCTAATACAGAAGTCATTTATCACCAAGCAGCGCAAGCAGGCGTCCGCGCTAGTTGGGGAGAGGGTTTCCGCAGCTACACCGATCGCAATATCAATGCAACTCAGGTAATCTTAGAAGCAGCAAAAGATGCACCGCAACTGAAAAGATTTGTACTAGCTTCTTCTTCATCGGTGTACGGCAATGCTGAAACTTTCCCTACCAGCGAAACTGCCTGCCCTCAACCAGTTTCTCCCTACGGAATTACTAAGTTAGCCGCTGAACGTTTGTGTTCGCTTTATTATCACAATTTCGGCGTTCCGGCAACCATGTTGCGCTATTTCACCGTTTACGGGCCTCGCCAGCGTCCCGATATGGCATTCCACATATTTTTTAAATCAATTTTGCGCGGCGAAGCGATTTCAATTTACGGAGACGGACAGCAAACCCGAGACTTTACGTTTATCAGCGATTGCATTGCTGCTAATTTAGCTGCTGCTAAAGTTCCAGAAGCTGTGGGCGAAATTTTCAATATAGGAGGGGGAAGTCGAGTTGCTTTAGCAGAAGTTATTCACACAATGGAACACATTGTCGATCGCCCGATTCGCATCAATTACCTAGAATCGAGCAAAGGAGATGCGCGGGATACTAGCGCTGACGTATCGAAAGCTCAGAAAATATTGGGATATCAGGCACAGGTTTCTTTGAGGGAAGGATTGAGACAAGAATGGGAATGGGTGCAGTCGTTGTATGCTTAGGGCCTACTTAACCTACTTGACAGATGCAGCTACCGGAAGCGATTCAACCGAACATGAGATCAATTTTTATTTGGCAGATCATAAAATGAATATTCAAGTAATTGGTTTATCAGACTCTTTGTGGTTAGAGACTCTGGAAAAAGTTCGCCACGATATCTATCATTTGCCTGAGTATCTATATTTAGAGTCTGTTAGGTACAACGCCGTAGCAGAAGCTATTTTGATAGCGGAAGATGACAAAATATTTTTTCTGCCTTATTTGTTGCGTCAGTGTGATGACATCTTTGACCAACGCTTAACAACACAAGAAGTTTTTGATGTTGTCTCCCCCTATGGTTATCCGGGAATTCTGTTGAGTGATAAGGCAGCTACTACGAAAGAGTTTTTAGAGTTGGCAATCAATCAGCTAATCTCTGCATTAGGTGCCAAGAAAGTGTGTTCGGCATTCTTTCGGCTGCATCCCATACTTAACAGCGGCTTCAATGATTTTTTATCTCCTGATATTTGCAACCTAAATGGAGAAACTGTATCTGTTAATTTGAAACTATCAGAAACAGAAATATGGAGTCAAACTAGACCGGAACATCGCACCAGTATTAATAAGTTGAAACGTTCGGGAATGACTGCTAGAATGGTTCCCTTTCAGGAGTATATCAGCGAGTTTATTTCAATTTACCATGAAACAATGGATCGGGTAGGAGCTGGGCAATCGTACTATTTTGATGATGAATACTTTTCGGATTTATATAAATTAGGTGAAAAAGTCCACTTGTGTATAGTAGAATTAGAGGAACAAGTTACTTGTTTGGGAATATTTACCGAGTGTTGTGGAATAATTCAATATCACTTGGGAGGAACCAGAAACAAGTTTTTTAAACAAGCACCCAGCAAGCTGATGTTCGATTATGTTCGATTTTGGGCTAAAGAACGTGGCAATGAAGTTTTTCATTTGGGGGGAGGTGTTGGAGGTGGCAAGGATAGCCTCTATCATTTTAAAGCAGGTTTTTCTAAGCAGACGCACACCTTTTTGACGCTGCGCTTAATTATAGATAAAGAAAAATATCGCCATCTGGTTGAATTGCGAGCAAAGTCTTTAAATATGGAGGCTGAAGAACTACTGAGTACAATTTTTTTTCCTGCTTATCGCTGTCCAAAATAAAGTTAAAGAAAATTGAAATTTTGCACCATTTTTGAAGAACACTTGAAAAGCATATGCCAATTATCAACAACAAAGAAGTTTACAGTACAGTAGAGTTTGAGGCTTGGGCAGATAAAAAAGGTCTCAATGAAGCCGAAAATTACCTAATTCTCAAATATTTGAATAAAAATGGAAAAACAGTTGAAGCTGGCACGGCTGGGGGAAGAATTCTGCTGGAAATGAAAGATTTAGGTTTTCAAGAGCTTTACGGTTATGATTATGTGCCTGAGTTGATCGAACAAGCAAAGCAGAGAGATCCAAGTCAGAGTATTTCTTTTGAAGTGCAGGATGCAACTGATTTAAGTTACGAAAGTTCGGGTTTCGAGCAGATAATTTACTTGCAGCAAATTGTGTCTTTGATAGAGGAAGATGAAAAAAGATTAAAAGCTTTGAGAGAGGCTTATCGGATTCTCAAAAATGATGGGACAGCACTTTTCTCATTTTTAAATTTTGAATCGAGAATCAAAAGTCCGTTTGTAGTATATTTAGCATATTTAAGTATGTTGAGGAGGTTATCTGGAGCGAATCGCTCAATTCAATATATTCCTTGGCTTAAGCTGGGCGGAAAATATAACTTTTGGGCGCTACTCGATCGCGGCCCTTACCCATATTGGTATAAAGTACAAGAGGCTCACCAAAGTTTGACACAAGTCGGGTTTAAAATAGTTTCCGTTGGTTCTAGTTATCAAATTGGCCAAGGTAAGATTTGTGATGACATAGAATCGTTAAAAAATGAACCAATTGCAGGGATGCTTTACTTTGTTTGCAAGAAGTAGATTCTAGTACACCACAGGGTAGGGACACGGCAGTGTCGTGTCTTCAGATATTACACCCTTATCAATTTTTAAAGTTATGTAAAGGTAAGCGATCGCCCCAACCAGAGGTTCACAAAAGCTTCATAAAACACCGAAGTTATTTAAAGTTTCTGTAAAGCTGACAGGCTCCGTTACCGTACAAACCCCGATCGTGCAAGACTCAGGGAAGTACAGTAAATTGCTGTTAGGGTGTATAATCATGAGTATTTACGAATTACTACCGATCAAATCAAACTCACAAATATCGCAACTTAATCAACGAGTAAATCCCAAAAAAGCCAGCCAATTAGTTAAGTGGGTATTAGATAGATTATGTGCAGCGATCGCCCTTTTGGTTTTCTCTCCCGTAATATTAATAGTTGCGATCGCCATTTACATCCGCATGGGCGGGCCAATCTTTTTCTGCCAACCCCGTCCCGGTAAAAACGGTCGCGTTTTCAATTTCTACAAGTTTCGCACTATGACCAGCGATTGCGACGCTGATGGCAATTTGCTGCCCGACGAACAGCGTCTCATACCCCTAGGTCAATTTCTTCGCAAAACAAGTCTGGACGAACTCCCTCAACTCTGGAACGTTCTCAAAGGTGACATGAGTTTTGTTGGGCCTCGTCCTTTACTCGTCAGATACCTCGATCGCTATACTCCAGAACAAGCGCGCCGCCACGATGTTATGCCTGGAATTACTGGTTGGGCTCAAGTCAATGGTCGCAATACTATTAGCTGGGATGCTAAATTCAAACTTGATGTTTGCTATGTCGATAATTGGACTCTGTGGTTTGACTTAAAAATTCTGTTTCTGACAGTATTGAAAGTCTTGAAAAGAGACGGAATTAACCAAGAAGGCTATACTACAGCTCCAGAATTCACAGGTCTGCTTGACGATCGCCAAACTAGCAGTGAGATCCGGTAGCGGTTCGTTTATTAAAACAGACTAAAGATTTTTGAGAGTCCTCTAAAAAGGACTTAAGCTATGAGCCAGGGGATTTAATCCCTGGCTTGTCTTATTGCCTAATCTAGAAGACACTAAAAATGGAGAGTTTTACCTACGGTCTTTCGGAGGAACAGCTAGCACTTTTACCTACGGAAGCCGATATCGCTTTTTACGAAGAACACGGCTGGTATATCTCAAAAAAGGTACTCCCAGATCAGCTTATTGACGAGGCAATTTCAGGCAGCGAAAGGTTCTACCGAGGAGAACGAGACGCACAACTTCCCGTCAGCAAAGGATATAGCGACTGGAAGCCAGAAGATGGCTGGGATCTAGTTCGCAATAACGAATTTGTTTCTTTGCAAAATAAGCAACTTAGCAAATTGGGGCTTCACCCAATAATTGGCGCGATCGCGGCGCGTCTGGCCAGAACAAAACAGATTCGATTATTGGACGATCAGCTAGTTTACAAACCACCAACAAAAGAGCGTAAAACTACAGTCGGCTGGCACGCAGATGGCGCTTACTGGGCCACTTGCAGTTCCCACAACTTGCTAACAGCTTGGATTCCCTTTCACGACTTCGACGAAGCTAGAGGGCCGCTGGTTGTACTCGATCGCAGTCACAAGTGGTCTGGTCTCGAAAATGTGCGGTTTTTCAATCACACAAACCTGGAGGATTTTGAAGAAAAATTTCGCCAAGAAGGAAAGCAAGTGGTAAAAATAGCTATGACATTAAAAAAAGGTCAAGTAAGCTTTCACCATCGTTGGACGATTCACGGCAGCTACCCCAATAACAGCGATTCTTTCCGCTTAGCAATGGGAGTCCACCTCCAAGATCGGGCAAACCACTATCAGCCTTTTTGGAACAAGCAAGGAAAGCAGATTCATATCTTTGACGAAGTTTTGTGTAGAAAATTGCCCAACGGCGACCCGGATTTCAGCGATCCAGCAGTGTTTCCCGTCTTGTGGTCGGAAGAAGATAAACTATGAATGTTCAAATCATCGATCTACAAAATACTTTGTGGCTGAAAACTCTGCAAAAACTGCGCCACGACGTTTATGATTTGCCTGAGTACGCTGCTTTGGAATCGAGCAGAACCAATACAAATCCTGAAGCTGTTGTGATAGTTGACGGCGACAAAATTTTCTTTGTACCTTATTTGCTGCGTCGGTGTGATGACATCCTGCCTCCAGAATCAACATCCGAGGCAATTTTTGATGCTGTCTCACCCTATGGATACCCGGGAATTTTATTAAGTGAAGCAGCAGCTAACACTCCTGGTTTTCCTGATTTGGCAATGAATGAACTGACAGGTGCGTTAAAAAGCAAAAGTGTGTGTTCAGCTTTTTTTCGGCTGCATCCAATCCTTAACTGCAAGTTTAATGAAATTTTTGAGCCGGGAAATTTCACGGTCAGCGGAGAAACTGTCTCAGTTAATTTAAAACTTTCTGAGGCTGAACTGTGGGCTCATACTAGAAGAGGTCATCAAAGTACAATTAATAAGTGCAAGCGACTTGGTTTTACTGCCAGAATGGTTCCTGTGGAGCAATATATGAATGAATTAAAAAAAATCTATGAAGAGACAATGAATCGCGTAGAATCGAGCCAATCTTATTATTATAAACCAGATTACTTTGCACAACTGTTCAACTTCGGCGAAGCAATTCATTTATGTATTGTAGAATGGGAAGAGCAAGTTACTGCTGCTTGTTTGTTTTTTGAATGCTGCGGGATAGTTCAAGCTCATTTGGGCGGAACGAAAACTCAGTTTTTGCACGATTCTCCTTTTAATTTATTGTTAGATTATGTCCGATACTGGGCAAAAGAACGGGGCAATGAATTTTTACATTTAGGAGGGGGTGTAGGAGGCTCTCAAGATAGGCTGTACACTTTCAAGTCAGGTTTCTCCCGACAAAGACACAATTTTCTTACAGGGCGGCTGATTGCAGACCAAGAAAAATATAATTATTTAGTGGGAGTGCGGGCAAATTTTTTAAACATTCAGCCTGAAGAACTCCTCAAGTCAAACTTTTTTCCTGCCTATCGAGCTCCCAACTGAAGATAAGATGACAAAACAAATCCTCCTCTCAACACCTCACATGGGTTCCCTCGAACAAGAGTTTGTCAAAGAAGCCTTTGATACCAACTGGATCGCCCCCGTCGGCCCCCATGTAGACGCTTTCGAGCAAGAATTCTGCGAGGTAGTTGGCGCTAAACACGCAGCGGCTGTTAGTTCCGGTACCGCAGCTTTGCATTTGGCTTTACAATTAATTGGTGTCGGTTCGGGAGATGAGGTTTTTTGCTCGACTCTGACTTTTATTGCGACTGCTAGCCCAATTACTTATCTTGGCGCAAAACCAGTTTTTATTGATAGCGATCGCACTTCTTGGAATCTCAACCCCGATTTGTTCCGAGAAGCGCTTGAGAAACGAGCAAAAATTGGTAAATTACCCAAAGCTGTGGTTATCGTACACCTCTACGGTCAAAGTTGCGATATCGACCCAATTCTGGAAGCTTGCAATGCTTATGAAATTCCGCTAATAGAAGATGCGGCCGAATCTTTAGGGGCTAGCTACAAAAATAGATCGCCTGGAAGCTTTGGTAAAATTGGCATTTTCTCATTCAATGGCAATAAAATTATTACCACTTCCGGCGGCGGAATGTTAGTTTCTGATGACCAAAAACTGGTAGAAAAAGCTCGTTTTTTGGCAACACAAGCCCGCGACCCCGCTCCTCATTACCAACATTCAGAAATTGGCTACAATTATCGTCTCAGCAATGTTTTGGCGGGAATTGGTCGCGGTCAATTACGAGTTTTGGAGGAGCGAGTTGAAGCGAGACGACACAATTTTGACTTTTACAAACAAGCTTTAGGAAACTTGCCGGGAATTGAATTTATGCCGGAAGCTGCTTTTGGAAAATCTACTCGCTGGCTGACTTGTTTAACAATCGATCCGGCAGCTTTCGGTGCAGATAGAGAACAAGTTCGTTTAGCACTTGCTCAAGAGAAAATAGAAGCGCGTCCGGTTTGGAAACCTTTACACTTACAACCAGTATTTGCCGATTGCGAATGTATTGAAGGTGCGGTGGCCCAAGAGTTATTTGAGTACGGGCTTTGTTTGCCTTCTGGCTCTAATTTAACTGATGAAGATTTAGAGCGGGTGACAAGTGCGATCGCCCAAATTCACAAAGAAAATCGATGATATAGCCGAAGGAAGTTCGGCTACGGATTCGCTCGACGGATGTAACGGAGGTCAGGAAGAAGAAAGATGCGATCGCTATTAGATCCCCGACTTCTTCAAGAAGTTGGGGATTTGGGTATTCTGTCTTTTGATTAATTTTCTTGCCATTCTTGCAGGGCGATCGCAATTCCCTGTTTTAATCTTGGTTCGAGACTCTCTTGCTTAACTAAACTTTCTAATTGCTGCCTCGTTTCGGCAGCACCTAGCTGTTTGAGGGCTGCCATGCAGTGTAGCCTGATGCTTGTGTCGGCGTCTGCTAACATTTTAATCAGGACATCTAGCGCTCTCATATCCCCTAATTTCCCTAACCCTAAAGCTAAAGATTGTTTGATTTCCACAGACTCCACGGCGGGATGATTGCTTGCGAGCAAATTGAGCATAATTTCAGCAGCTTTGGCTTTTAATTCCGGCTTTTCCACTCGCCCTAAAACAGTGACAATCTCTTGACAAACAGGAGAGTTTGTGTTGGTTAATTCGGCAATTAAGGTTTGCTGCAAATATGCTAAAGCGGTTGCAGTTTCGCTCCAGCTTAGGGCGCGCACAGTTTCGATTTGCAATTCAACCGGAGTTATGGGCGATCGCAGCAATTCAAATAAAGCAGCCGCTGCAGCATCGGTTTTCACTCGCCCGATCGCGATCGCCGCTTGCTGACAAATTTCTAATCGGATGTCCGAAAGCAAAGGTTTGAGCAAGTTAACTAAATCTAATTCTGCATCTAAATAGGCGCGCACCCCGAGAGCTCGCACGGCTTCTTTTCTGACTGCTGTCGCCGGATCTTTGAGTGCTGCTACCAGTAACGGCGGGATGCGGGAATCGTGAAAGCTGCTCAGGGCCTCGATTGCGTGCGCCCGCACCGCAACTTGAGAGTCTCCGACTACGCTCAACAGCGGTGCGATGGTTTCGGTGCGGCGAATTTGGGCGAGTGCTGCTGTTGCGAACTGTCGCGAGTCTTCTTGGAGTAGGAGAGTTGCGAGGGATTCTACGGCTGTCGGGCCGAAATTCCCTAGGGTTTCGGCGGCGATTTGGCTCAATTCTTCGTCGGAATTTTTGACCAATTTTACTAAAGCTTGCATCACTTCCGGGCGATCGAACTTTCCGAGAATGCGGGCGGCGAACCACCGGGGTTCCGTGTCTGCGTCTTCGTCTTCGAGCACGGCAATTAAAGGTGCGATCGCGCCATTTCCCAGATTGGGCAATACTTTAGCAATTTCCCAACGGTCTTGAAAATCGCCCCATTCCAAGGCTTGTATTGCTAAACTGACAGCTTGCTCTAAAATGTGTTGTTCCTGCGGCTTGCCGGCCTTGGCTGTCACTTGCTGCAAGCATTCGACTAACAGGGGCCAGTTTTGGCGATCGGCAGCGACTTGGGCTTTTTGTAAAAAATTATACATGATTTTAAATTAAGTTCGATCGAGAAGCGAGGTTTTTTGCTGCTAGGTCAGAGCGGGAGGGAGCTACTTTTTACGAATCTTTTGCTACAATTATCCATTTTTTAACATTTTTGTCAATCCATCATAACTGGTAAAATGGAAGTAAAGCATTAATTTCATGCAGTTAAGGCATCAAGCTATACTTTTTGTAATTTAAAATACGCAATATTCCTAATTAAAAATTAACAAATGAAGAAAGCTCTACTTTTAGTAAACCAGCACTCCCGAAAAGGGCAAAAGCTATTATCTCAAGCCACTGTACAATTAGAAGCACTGGGTTTTGAGTTAATTCTAGAATCTACCGACCACGCCCGCGAACTTCCCGACACAATTCGGCGCTACCAAAATCAAGTCGAATTAGTAATAATCGGCGGCGGCGACGGCACTCTCAACGCCGCCATAGAAGGTTTGATAGACACCAAATTACCCTTGGGTATTTTGCCGATGGGAACTGCGAACGACCTCGCTCGCACTCTGGGAATTCCTACAGATTTATCAGCAGCTTGTCAAGTAATTGCCAGCGGTAAAGTTCGGCTAATAGACTTAGGTTGGGTGAACGCCCAACATTTTTTTAATGTGGCAAGTTTGGGATTGAGCGTGGAAATTACCCAGCGGCTAACTAAAGACGTAAAGCAGCGCTGGGGAGTTTTAGCTTATGCTTTTACTGCTTTGCAGACAATTTTGTCAGCGCGACCGTTTCGAGCCGAAATTAAGGTAAATAATCAATCTTTTAATGTTAAAACCATTCAAATTGCTATTGGCAACGGCCGCTACTACGGCGGTGGAATGACAGTAGCCGAGGATGCCACAATCGACGACAAGCGACTGGATTTGTACAGTTTGGAAACAAAAAACTGGTGGCAAATCATTGCTTTGCTGCCAGCTATGAGGCAAGGAAATCATACTACTTGGCCTAACGTTCGCGCCTTGCACGGTCAAGAATTTGAGGTTAATACTAGCAAACGCCGTCCGATTAATACCGACGGTGAAATCACAACTTACACGCCTGCAAAGTTCCGAGTGATTCCCCAAGCTTTAGCAGTTATAGCTCCTTCATAACTCACAACTAATATAATTATGTTGTGGAACAGGCATCTTGCCTGTTCATATATAATTATGTTGTGGAACAGGTATCTTGCCTGTTCATATATAATTATGTTGTGGAACAGGTATCTTGCCTGTTCATATATAATTATGTTGTGGAACAGGCATCTTGCCTGTTCATATATAATTATGTTGTGGAACAGGCATCTTGCCTGTTCATATAT
>NZ_JAUBRH010000010.1:114726-180115 GCF_036701775.1 Microcoleus sp. N9_A2
ACAGGCATCTTGCCTGTTCATATATTAGCCACGGGCAAGATGCCCGTGCCACAGTTAATTAATCAATAAATTATATTATGTTGTGGAACAGGCATCTTGCCTGTTCATATATTAGCCACGGGCAAGATGCCCGTGCCACAGTTAATTAATCAATAAATTATATTGTGTTGTGGAACAGGCATCTTGCCTGTTCATATATTAGCGACGGGCAAGATGCCCGTGCCACAATTAATCACTTAATAATCGCCTCCAGCGCCGTATTGCCACGCTTCAACTAATCGGTGAAAATAGTATTGCTGTGTCGGCGCTAAATTTTTTACCTGCGGTTCTACGGCTTTTGCCAAAGGCAGCAATCCCGTATAAATTCCTAAATTCACATAATGAACCATCCAATCGAGCAAATTAGCTATTCCAACCTGCGGGATAATTTTCATAACTAATCCGGGATGGCTAATTGCTGTTTTAAACAGAGTTTGTGACAAAGCCGGAAACAACACGATATCTTGAAGAAACGGTTTGAGTACAGGTTCTCCCAACTCTTCCATTACCTGAAAGACGGTAGCCAAAAGTTGATTGATTTGATTGGGGTCTATTTTTTGATTCATCGCAGCACTCATCGAACGCTGAAACAACCAAGTGACAGATAGATTCGGTTGGTAGGGTTGCAAAAGTGCCAGGGAATTTTTGCTGAGACTGTCGCTTGTCAAAGCTTCCTCAATTCCTAGAGTCAAGCGTTTGAGGTGGCGCACCATTGCCCCGAAACCGCCGAAGCTGAGGGGAGATTGGCTGCCGCTGCTATCTCCGACTGGGAGTATTCGATCCCAAGGCGTTTTTAGAGGACTTTGGCGATAGCAGGGGAAGAATCCGTAGAGTGCTCTTTGGAATTTTAACTGTTCGAGTTCGACGTTTTGATATTGGGGAAGCAAGCGCAAATAGTCTTCAAATAATGTTTCTAAACTGAATCTTTCTGTGTCGGCGTCTATGTATGTAAATAAGTACGTGGTGCGGCCGTCTCTGGCTGGAAATGCTTCCCAAAAATATTGGCACTGATTTTGCATTGGGGTGAAGGATGCAAATATATCGCCAGTGTCGTTTTTGGGGTATCCTTGAGCGCAACTGCCGACTACTAAACATACGGCGTCGGGTTTTTTGCCTTGTCTTGCTTGGCGGACAATGGGCGAAAAATGTCCCATTGCGTCTAATAATAATCGGGTTGTAAATAAATTTGTAGCAAGTGGTAAATCGGTATTTACAGATTCTACCAAGACTCCATCCGGGTGAATGGTTGCTGTTTTAAATGGTGTATTTTCAAATAGCTTTCCTCCCGCTTGGAGAAATCGCTGTTTCAAGGTTTCTAGGAGGTAAACTGGGTCGATTCCGATGTTTAGTACGTCGCGCACCCAGATGTCGGAGGTGTTGGCAAAGCTGATGCGGGCTGGGTTGTATTCGGTGGCTATTGCTTGTTCTATCTCTTCAACTGATAGCAGATTTAGTTCTAAGAATGCGTCTAATTCTTTGCGAGAAATGTTCCATTCTTGCTGGCGGCCTCGCAGGGTGCCGCGTTCAAGCAGGGCTACTCGCCAACCCCGCACGGCTAAGGCTGTACCGATTAATATTCCTAGGGTTCCGCCGCCGATAACTATGTCGAAGTCGAGGGTTTCGAGGGGTTGTTGGCTGTGTTTGACTGCTTGGGGTGCTGGTGTGGTGTTTTGTTTGAGGTTTTCCCAGAGTCGATCGACGTTTCGCAGGCCTCCAAGGGCATCTCCCGGCACTTGGGAGAGGATTTTTTCGGTGAGGGACATCGGGTTTTAGTATTAAACAGTGGTGGATTTTCTAAAATTAATTTAACTTATAAGCTGGTCTGCATTTAAATTTAACTTTTCGGGCGGGCAGAATGCCCACCCACCTATTTTCTTGAAATTCTTGTGGGGTGGGCTTCGACGCCGCCCGAAATATACAATTTATAATTACAACGAGAAACCCGGTTTCTGAAAAAACTGGGTTTCTATTCCTCGTTGGTAAGTCTGGGGAATTATCTTCAATCAGCCGTGCTTAATTCTTCAACTCGCAGCCGATCGCACAAAATTCGCTCGCACACTATACCACCCGTATCCGCACTCCTGCAAACTTCTAGCTGAGCTTCCGGCAGCGCTTCAAACAAAAAACGTTCCCCCGGAAACACTGTCCGCTCAAAATACCAATTAGGAATATTTGTAATGCGAGCGATTTGCACTTTGCTAGTATTATTAAGATACCAACACAAAATGCTCGTATGACCTTCGGAAATTACCTGATTTAGTGTCAAATTCATTTTTTTAACTTGTTTGTGCAATTGTGCGAGCGATCGGCAACGGACCTACAATAAATATAGCATATTCCAGTTAAAACACAATTTTTTATACATTTTTTTTTTAAATTGTTTGGGTTAATTAATCAATTTCGCCGTGGAAATATCAGCGCCTTCCACGTATTCCCAAGAAGGTGCAAAAGCAGGCATTGCTAAAGTGCAAGATTTCCATCCTCCCCTAACAGGTGCGTTCAACAATTGACAGTGACCGACTGAACCTCTTGCCTGTTGGTAGTGACCGCAAAAATTACACTTGGAAGTCGGATTGCACCCGCGCTCGCTAATTACAAGGCAGGGCTGGTTTTGGGTTTGGTTGCGGTCGATAGTTAAAGTGTTCATTAAATTACTTTTTAAATGTTCAGTCTTAAGTATGACGGCTGAAGTGCAGTGCTGGCGTCTATCTCAAGGCTTAGTTCGCCTTTAAGTTTTGTTGAGGGATCGATAGAAAATAGGTTATTTTTGACAACATAAAGCTAGGGAGCAATTTAATTTTGTTTCGGTCGCATTGGCGGCCGCGGCTTTAGGGCCGATCGCGCTTGCTGGGGATATACTTCCTCAGACAGAGCTAATTATCCTCACCTAACTTGCTGAACAAATCGGCTAAAATTGTATTAGAAAATAAAAAACCTTCGGGATCGCTCAACCTCAAATTGCCCGAAAGCGGCAGTTTCCCGCCCTCGCCTAAAGTTGCGCTCCCCCTATCCTCAGTCATAATTTCCACCCATCCTTGTCGCCAGTAGGGCTGCAAACAATGCCAAATTTGATCAACCGTTTGTTGAGTAAACTTTTCAGTCAGCGCCGACAGGCTAACTCCTTCTGCTAAACGCAAACCTAGCATCAGCGTTTCTAACAAAACGTCATTTTCTGAGACTTGAACATTTTGCTCAATTGCTGGGTAAATATCTTGCTGGGTTTCCCCCCCAATTTGAGGAGTTGCTGGGGAATTGAGGCCAGAGATCGATCGCACCCACTGATAATATTCTTGAGTTTTGCGAGGTCTTGTCAACCTCCTGCCTTCCACGTAACTCGCCGCCCCCATTCCCAAGCCGTAATAAGGGCGATTTTCCCAATAAACGCGGTTGTGTCGGCACTGATAACCGGGCTTAGCGTAATTAGAAATTTCGTAATGTTCGTAGCCAGCCTCAGTCAAAATTGAGCGCGCCAAACGGTACATTTCAGCAGCGGTTTCATCTGCAGGTAGTGGCTGCGCGCCTGCTTCAAAGTAGCGCCCGAAGGCCGTTCCAGGCTCAACAATTAAGTCGTAACTCGACAGGTGAGTCGGGCCAATTTCTACCGCCGATTTAAGGGAAGTTTCCCAATGTTCTAAAGTTTGGTGCGGCAATCCCGAAATTAGGTCTAAACTGAAATTAACAATTCCAGCCGATCGCACTATTTCTACTGCTTCAAAAATATCAGCGACAGAGTGCGATCGTCCGCAAGCTTGCAGCAATTCATCCTGAAAAGCTTGCACTCCCAAACTAATTCGATTTACTCCCGCCGCTACATATCCCCCCAACTGTTCTAAAGTAAACGTACCAGGGTCTATTTCTATCGAAATTTCCGCCTCAGCAGCAATCCCAAATTTGCCGTCGAGAGTCTCTAAAATATTGCTCAACTGACTGACAGAAAGCAGCGAAGGCGTGCCACCACCAAAAAAAACTGTTTTCAGAGATGCGCCTAAATTTGGAGTTTCTTGAATTTCTTGACACAGTACGGCAACGTATTGCACGATTGTGCCGGAATTCTCGCCATTTTTGCGATCGCCCACCACAAAAACCGGAAAATCGCAGTAGTAACAGCGACGGCGACAAAAAGGTATGTGCAGGTAAGCGGAACTCGGAATTCCGGAATTTGTCGCTTGCACACTTTTTTTTAATTCAAATGTTAAATAATCTGTGGTAGGGTTCATTACATTTCAAGCCGAAAGCGCAACTTCAAATCTAAAGTTTTCATTAAACAATCATGAATAATTATGTATATTATGACATTTTCTTACCAAAAAAGCGCTGCGAACGATGGCGTCCCGCCCCGCAAGCTACGGCTCTTTTAATTTAACCTCGTACCGGTTTCGAGCTGCCACAATTGCCGAACAGCAAGCAGGGCGGTCTATTCGCACCTCGTGCCTGCTTTCGGCGGGGCATGGTAAATGCCGATCGACTCCCTGGCACATCCCCCAAAGGGTACAACCGCGAAATATAAGTTTATGAAAATCCCTGAGTAAATAGGGCGATATCCGACCAAAGCATGAAAACAAGTATCAGCACTGCAAAGATATAATGTGAATAAATTCATTAACCTAGAACTAATGCTAGACGCAATCATAATAATCTCATTCATAATCGCAGGCGGAGGCATCGGCTATTACGGAGTCGAACTCCTGCCGAGCAATCTGCTGGAGCAAGTTACAAATATACAAGGTTTAAGTTCTGTACTAGGTTCGTTTGGAGCATTAATCGGCTTCGTGATGGGATTAGTGGCTCAAACAACCTATCGACGCTTGGAAAAACAAGTCCGCGATATGCCAGTGGAGATGCTGCTGACGCGGGCGATCGGCTTAATCATCGGACTGCTAGTAGCAAACTTAATGCTGGCTCCGCTATTCCTGCTGCCAATTCCCCGCGAGTTCGGCTTCATCAAACCTCTAGTCGCCGTCTTGGGTAGCGTCATGTTCGGCTTCACAGGCGTCAGTTTGACCGACACCCACGGCCGCGCTTTCTTGCGACTGATCAACCCCAAAAGCTTTGACACGGTGTTGGTAGCCGAAGGTACTTTCAAACCAGCAAGTGCCAAAGTTGTCGATACTAGCTGCATTATTGACGGCCGAATTGAAAACTTGCTAGAAACAGGTTTCCTCGAAGGTCAAATTATCGTGCCGCAATTCGTTCTCCAAGAACTGCAACTTGTAGCGGATTCCGCCAACGATCAAAAGCGAGTGCGCGGGCGCCGCGGCTTAGATGTACTCAACCGCATCAAAGAAACATATCCAGAACGGATTCAAATTCACTCGGCAGACTACGAAGATATTGCCACAGTCGATGCAAAATTAGTCCGCTTCGCTTTGGATATCGACGGCATTTTGCTCACCAACGATTACAACTTATCGAAAGTAGCTACCGTCCAAAAACTGCCGGTTTTGAATATCAACGATTTGACTCATGCGGTGCGCCCCACTTATTTGCCGGGAGATACGATCGAACTAAAAATCCGCAAAGAAGGCAAAGAACCTTCTCAGGGCATCGGTTACTTGGATGACGGCACAATGGTTGTCGTAGAAGCAGGTAGCAGCTATGTCGGCGGCGAAGCCAGAGTCGTAGTCACCAGCGCCCTGCAAACTAGCGCCGGCCGCATGATTTTCGCCCGTCCTCAAGAATCGGTTATTGTTTGAAACTGAGTAACAATGGCCAGGGCAATCAGAATCAAATATTGCGATCGTTCCAATCTGCCTCGACTCTCTACCGCGCCCGGTATGACGAGTCGGGGCAGTGGTTTTTTTTTGTCTTAAATGTTGGGAATCGGTAAGTAAAAACAATCCTTTTTACTTCTACGGTGGCACTTGGAAAGCTAGCAAGAAAAAATAGCAATTACCAACTTCTCCTTCTTTTCTCTTCCTTCGTGTCCTACCCTACGGGAACGGCTTCGCCGAACGCGTCTTCGCGGTTCGATCGCCCTTTTGCAGCTTTCCCCCAAAGTTTTAACGTCGGCGCGGGGCCGGAAGCCTCGCACTATTGCCATTTTGCGGTTGCGGTTTTTCTTGCAGCTTCATTGTCAAACTAACCCGCTTTAACTTCTCATTCACCTCCAAAACCCGCACTTTCACAACTTGTCCGACTTTAACAATCTGTTTGGGGTCATCTACGAATCGATCGGCTAATTGAGAAACGTGAACCAAACCATCTTGGTGCACTCCCACATCAACAAAGGCTCCAAAGTTAGCTACATTCGTGATTATGCCTTCTAATTCCATCCCAACTTGCAAATCGGAGATTTCTTTGATTCCTGCTTGGAAAGTAGCATATTTAAACTCGGCGCGCGGGTCTCTTCCCGGTTTTTCTAGTTCAGAAATAATGTCTCGGAGTGTCGGTTCTCCGACTTTTTCCGTGACATATTTCTTGATATTTACAGTCTTGATTTTTTCCGATATTTGTGTTATTCCTGTCAGCGGCAAGTCTAAATCCTTGGCGATCGCCTGCACTACAGGATAACTTTCTGGATGGACTGCTGTATTGTCCAGCGGGTTTTCGCCGCCGCGAATGCGGAGAAATCCCGCTGCTTGTTCAAAAGCTTTCGGGCCGAGTTTGGGAACTTTTAGCAGTTGGCGGCGATTTTTAAACGCGCCGTTTTCGTTGCGGTAATTGACGATATTTTTGGCAACTGTTGCCGTCATTCCCGATACAAATGTCAGCAGTTCTTTCGATGCTGTGTTTAAATCAACTCCGACATAATTAACGCAGCTTTCGACTGTTTCGTCTAGTTTCTTTTTGAGCAGTTTTTGGTCAACATCGTGCTGGTATTGGCCGACTCCTATTGATTTCGGGTCGATTTTCACGAGTTCGGCGAGGGGGTCTTGCAAGCGCCGTCCGATGCTGACTGCGCCGCGAATTGTGATGTCGAGGTCGGGAAATTCGGCGATCGCCACATCACTCGCTGAATAGATCGATGCACCGGATTCATTCACCATGACTTTAATCGGTTTTTTGTCCATATCTGCCAAAACTTCCGACACAAAGTCGTCTGTTTCGCGGGAAGCTGTACCGTTGCCGATCGCAATTAATTCAATTTTATATTTTTCAATCAAATGCTTGACAATTTTACCAGCTTGCTGTCTTTGACCGACCGCCTGGTGGGGAAAAATTGCTTGATATTCCAAAAACTGCCCGGTTTCATCGAGGGCGGAAACTTTGCACCCCGTGCGAAATCCCGGATCGATCGCCAATGTGGGTTTCATTCCCGCTGGCGCCGACAGCAGCAACTCGCGGAGGTTGGTTTCAAAAGTGGCGATCGACTCGATGTCAGCGATGGCTTTGTTGTGCGATCGTACTTCCGTAATCAACGAAGTCTTC
The DNA here is from genome assembly GCF_036701775.1 of Microcoleus sp. N9_A2. Taxonomy (NCBI): domain Bacteria; kingdom Bacillati; phylum Cyanobacteriota; class Cyanophyceae; order Oscillatoriales; family Microcoleaceae; genus Microcoleus; species Microcoleus sp. N9_A2. Next base: position 122,134 of record NZ_JAUBRH010000010.1, read on the forward strand.
ATCAGGCGGTTGAAAGCGTCCTTCAAGGTCGATCGATAAAACTCCTTAACTGCTGCTATCTTAGTTCTAATTTCCTGAGATTCCAAATAAGCCATCACTGCGGATTCATCAAAGGCTAAGTCTAAATCTAAAACCCCTTCCGTTTCCCCGCGAAACAGCGCTAACATATTGTGCGACTGAACGCTTCTCGCTGCAACTTGGTAATTGCGGTACATTTCAAATTTAGTGCTTTCTTCCGGAAAATCATCTTTAATTTTCGATACAAAAACCCCAGTTTTCATCAAAAAATCTCGCAAATAAGCTCGGTATTCAGCTTGTTCGGAAACCGCCTCCGCCAAAAGATCCGCAGCACCTTTGACAGCTTCTTCTGCAGTTTTAACGCCCTTTTCTTCCGAAATGTATTTAGCGGCTTCCGCCTCAAAATCTGCTGGTTTAGCCGTCGGTAAGTTCAGAGACTTGATAAAATTTGCCAGCGGTTCCAAACCTTTTTCCCTAGCAATTGTCGCTCGCGTCCGCCGCTTCGGTTTGTAAGGCAGATAAAGGTCTTCTAGTTCGTTTTTTTGCAAACAAGATTCGATTTTAGCTTGCAGTTCTTCAGTGAGTTTACCCTGAGAGCTAATCGTTTCTAAAATCGACTTTTTGCGGTCTTCTATTTCCGTCAGATAGGTGAAGCGATCGGAGATATCCCGCAACTGAATTTCATTCAGCAAATCCGTGCGTTCTTTGCGGTAGCGGGCAATAAATGGAATAGTTGCTCCCTCTGCGAAAAGTTCCAGAGCATTATTGACTTGAGACAGATTAATGGAAAGTTCTTGAGCAATCAGTTGAGGAATGTCGATCATAGTGCAGAATTTCGGATCAGTCGATTTTAGATTTGAGATTTTAGATGGACTTCACGGAAGAGAGGAAGAAAAGTTGGAAATAAACGTTTTACAGGGTGTTGGCGCTCGTCCTGCAAGTATAAAAATGATGTTAGCATAAATGCAGTCATTTCTCAATATTATATGTTTCCTTTTAAATATCCTGTGCCGCAAACCGATCCGCCGCGATCGCCCAGAGAAACGCTGCCGACGATGTACGATTTACCCAGCGAAGACCCGGAGGAACCTGGTTTGCGGGACGAATTTCACGATTTACAGCCGCAGTTGTTGAGCCTGACCTTTCGACCTCGGAATTATCCGGCTTCTGAGATATTTAGCGGCACCGACATGAACCTTTATTATGACGTGCATCACACTCTGTGGCACAAGCGGCCGGATTGGTTTGGAGTTGTGGGAGTTCCCCGACTTTACGATCGCTCCGAACTGCGGATGAGTTATGTTACTTGGCAGGAAGGTGTGAATCCTTTTGTAATTGTAGAACTGCTTTCGCCGGGAACGGAAAAAGAAGATTTAGGCGACAATACCGATGAAGAAAAGTTGCCACATCAGTCGGGAAACGCTGCGGGTAACGGGCAAGTTCTGGATCGGGAGACGAAGGAGGAACCGCCTAGAAAATGGGAGGTTTACGAGCAAATTTTGCGGGTTCCTATTTATGCCGTTTTCAGTCGCTATACTAACAAATTGCGAGTGTTTGAATTGAAGGGCGGACACTATCAAGAATTAGAATTGCCCGAGTCGCGAGTGTGGATTCCTGACCTAAGTTTGGGGTTGGGTTTGTGGCAAGGAGAGTTTCATGGAATCGATCGACTGTGGTTGCGCTGGTATGATGTTGATGGCAATTGGATTCTGACTGAAGCGGAACAGCAACGGCAGCGGGCCGAGTCAGCGGAATCTAGGGCTCAACAAGCGGAAGCTCAATTGCAGTCTTTAATGCGGCGGCTGCGGGAATCTGGCATCGATCCCGATCAATTTTTAAACGGTTAGAGAGGACTGAAGTCCTGACTACAAACTGGTTCGCAGTCAGGACTTTAGTTTTTTTTACTTCACAAGAAGACAGAAGGCCTCACTATACACAGGCTTTAACATTTGATCGAAACTTGATTGGTTGCGGCTTGTTTGTTTGTTGCGGGTAATCTTTGCGGTCAATTCATCCGTCTCGACAGAGTGATGCAAATAAGCTTTACCGACAGAACCAAAAAGTTGCAGTTTGTCAGAAATGACCCATCGCATGGCATCGATAGCTTTTTCCATTATTTCCAACAAATCCGGATGTGCCTCAGAAATGCTACTTTTTAACACGTCCATATAAGCTTCGCGAACTTCCGTATTCACATTAAATTTAGATACTCCGAATTTAATACATTGATGAATCATTGAGTCCGGCAAACCGCTAGCACCGTGAAGCACTAATGGCACTGAAACAGCAGCCCGGATTTTTGCCAGACGCGGAAAATCAAGTTTGGGTTGGCTGAAATATTTGCCGTGAACGTTACCAATTGTTACGGCTAAAAAATCCACCTTAGTTTCTTTGATAAACTCTACTGCTGCTACGGGATCTGTCATTTTGGCAGCTTTCTCATCGATTGTCAAACCGTCTTCCCTGGCACTAATTCTGCCGATTTCTGCTTCAACTGCCGCACCGTTAGCGTGGGCTAATTTAGTCATTTCCCGGCTAAATATTAAGTTTTGTTCGTATGGCAAAAAAGAACCGTCTGCCATAATGGATTTAATGCCAGCGGCTAGACCGAGGTGAATGTCTTTTTCTGAGGTGCTGTGATCTAAGTGTACTGCGATCGGCACTAAAGATTTGCGGGCTGCTTTGATGCACAGCGCGACTAAAGGCGATTTTCCGTATAGGAGGGTGCTGGGGTGAAGTTGCAGTATAGCAGGACTGTGCAGCGCTTCGGCCGCATTGATGACGGCTTTTACTCCTTCGAGGTTGTAGACGTTAAAAGCGCCGATCGCATAACCATTTCTCAAAGCCGTGTTCAGCAATTCGCTAGTTGAGGCGAGCATATAGTACCTACTTTAAAAACTTTTCTGAATGTTGATCATTCTATCAAAGTTTAAGGGCAAGCTCAGCTTAATCTGTGTTTATTTTAATTGCGAATTCTTCGGCTAGCATTTATTCTCAATGTCGGTCATTCTATCAAAGTGCAAGGGCAAGCTCAGCTTAATTTGTGTTTATTTTAATTACGAATTCTTCGGCTACGATTTATGTGAAGTGCATTTATTCTTGGGCAAGGTGCGCCTAGCGCACCCTACTATTTGTTTGGTGAGCCTAGCGCACCTTACGACTAAGGGATTTACTATGTTTGTGCGTTACCAGCGTGCAAACCGCACTCTTTTACGGTCGCTTCTTCCCACCACCAGCGACCTTCGCGTTCGTGTTGGTTCGGCAATATCGGCTTCGTACAAGGTTCGCAACCAATACTTACAAAACCGCGTTCGTGCAACTTGTTGTAAGGCACATCCAAAGCGCGAATGTATTCCCAAACTTCTGCCGAAGACCAATTGGCTAAGGGGTTGAATTTAATTAATTCATGGTCTGGAGTTGAAAAAGCACCGTCAACTTCAATCACCGGAATACCATTGCGGGTACTGGGACTTTGGTCTTTGCGTTGACCGGTAATCCAAGCATCGAGGGTATTCAATTTCCGGCGCAGCGGCTTGACTTTTCGCACGCCGCAGCATTCTTTGTGACCGTCTTCATAAAAACTAAACAATCCCTTTTCATCTACTAGGGCTTGTACTTCTGCTGCATCGGGAAACATTACTTCTAATTTAATGCCGTAATGTTTTCTGACTTGATCCAAAAACTGATAAGTTTCTGAGTGCAATCGTCCGGTGTCTAGGGTGAAAACGCGGAAATTTTTGTTGATTTTTGAGGCAATATCGATCAGAACTACATCTTCAGCCCCGCTGAAAGAAATGGAGATATTGTCAAAATTTTCTAGGGCAAATTTGAGAATGTCTCGTGGTGTTTTTTGACTGTATTCTGCTTCTAGCGCGGCAATGTTGAGATTTCTTTGGATGGCAACCATATTTTCGGGTTTTCGGTGTTCTTTTCCTCTAGCCCTTTATTATAGCCGATCGCCGTCTCTCCCTCACCGACTAATTTGACAATCAAGCAATGTCGTCCGGAACCCCCGGATTCATCCGTGAAGCGAGAAAAAAGCTCCGACTGCTCATCACCCGCCCCCGGATTTATCAGTGGGAGCGCTTCTAAAATCTAAAATCTAAAATCTAAAATCGATTGACCGCATCTTCCAGCAGTCTTTGCGGCTGGGTTCACAATCAAACTCAAGGATGGCGCCTGCTGGTAGCAGTTTTGGTGAAACCAACACTCCTCTACTCGGTAAAATGGGACTGCCGCGCGGCCTATTGAATTTGCCCCCCAATTATAAATCACACACAATAGAATTCTTTAAATGTCATTGTTAAAATCCTCAAATTTGAATTGTATCATTAATAAAATAATAGCGCTTGCTCAGCGATATCGGGCTGTATATTAACTGAAATAAACTTTATTCTTCACCCAAACTAGCACCGTTATAACTATTTTACGTTACAATTAATAGCGTTAATAAATAATTTATTTAGCATTATATTAGGTACTAATTAAAACTAGATTTTGGGGAATAAAGCTAAAATAAACGTAGAAAATTTGGCTTTTTTCCCCTACATATTCTTGTATTAAAATCCTAAAATATTGGTAAATTTATTACTCCCTCAGAGCGGGTTCGGGGAGGGTGGGGGGGTAAATTTGACGACTCCGGCAAGGATTGCTATACTAAGAACTGTTGGTTTTGAAACACCGAATTACAAGAATCAATTACTAATTGCCGATTAATTTATTCAGAGCGATTCCGTTAGTAAAGTAAATTTTTATCGCTTTTTATCCCTGACAGCTAACCTTCAGCCATACGATCGGCTATATTGTATTTGGAAGTACATTAATTTGTCCGCAAAGCGGTCTAGTCCCATCGCCGCCGATCGCGCCAGCTTCTGAATAAACGTAGTCCGCTGTCAATAACAGCAAGGAAGTGTGGAATCATGTCAAAAATTTTAGTAGTGGACGACGTTAAGAGCGAACTAGAAATCATCTGCCGCATTCTTCAAGATGCCGGATTGGATGTGATCCGGGCAGGCGACGGCGAAGAAGCGATCGCCATGATCCGCAAAACCCCTCCGGCTTTGGTCGTTTTAGATGTAGTGATGCCACGAATGAACGGGTTTGAAGTGATCAGAGAATTGCGGGGCGATCGCGCAACTGCCAAATTGCCCGTAGTATTTTGTACTCATAAAAACACCGAGATCGATAAAGCTTGGGGAACCGATTTAGGCGCCGACGCTTACGTTAGCAAACCCTTTGAACCTCAGCAACTGGTCCACATAGTGCAACGCCTGCTTTCGACGTAATCCGAATATAAAGTTATCGGCAGATTTCCCAAAAATATTATACCGAAAAACCCCGTTTTTTTTAAGAAACTGGGTTTTTGAATTCCATAAAACTTTATGTTTAATCATATAAACCTGCTTATTTGCCCAGCCGCGATTTATTTAACGGAAACATTTGACGCACCAAAACTGATGCAGAAAAACTAGATCGGCGATCGACTTTAGGGTCAAAGCAAAATTCTAATTTGTAAGCTACACTATAAACTAAAAATAAGCCATGAAAATAACGGCTTCCCCCGCTGGGGGGAATCAGACAAGTGGAACAAAGCAATTTCTCCTGTTCGGTCAAGGAGGCAGTCTGTTCGCCATAGACTTAGAGGCAGTACGGGAAGTCCTTTCCTTCAAGGAACAACCGATTTCCCTGGTTCCCAACACCCTGCCATTTTTGCTGGGATTAACCAACTTGCGGGGCGAAATCTTAGCAGCAGCAGACTTCGGACTGTTCGTCGGTATTGAGTCGGTTGACATCTACCACCCAAACAGCCGCATCTTAGTTGTAGAAGCGCCCGATCCACGAGACGTGAGATTGTTGTCGAGAATCCGCCTGGGATTAGCAGTCTCCCGCGTCGAAGGAGTTTTACCTCTCAGTCCCGATCGCATTGTCTCAGCACTAGATGTGAGTCCCGACCTAGCTCCATTCTTAAAAGGTCTGTACAATTCCGAAGGACGCTTGCTAATGATTGTCGATGTAGAAGCAATCGCCCATTCCGAACGCTGGTAATTAAACAGTTGACAGTTGACAGTTGACAGCGAGGTTTTTAGACAGTTGACAATTGACAAAGAAAGAATAGGGAGTAAATCTAAAATCTAAAATTTTGCAATCTATCCATCGCCCGCATTTGAGTTACCAACTATAAATTTTATCATGAAACTTCTCTATACCTGGATCGCAACAACTTTCACCCTGACATTGCCAGACTTCTCTCCATCGCTGCTAGCTGGGGTTGCTAATTGCATCATTTGTGTCTGTTACTTTGGCATCGCCTCGCTGATCAGCTTAGGTTTGTGGCGAAACCGTCAATTCGGGTTCGACATCTTCGCCACAGTCACAGCAGGCATATTTTGGAGCTGTGGTTTGGGACACAGCGGCCACGCCGCCGAATACCTGGGACTGCCACACTCCCCGGTAATGCAAACTGTCTCCGATTGGATAACTGTAATTCCGGCGATCGGATTTTTGAGTTTATCCAACCGCTACCAATTCTTAGTAGGTTCCACCCAAATTATCAAGTCCAAAAAAGCAACAGAACAAGCCCTCAGCCAAACTACTCAGCGATTTCAAGCCATCTTCGATCAAGCTTTTCAAATCATCGGATTATTAGAACCAGACGGTACTTTGATCGAAGCAAATCGGACAGCGCTAGAATTAGGCAACTTCCCAGAATCACAAGTGCTGGGACAGAAATTTTGGCACACACCTTGGTGGGCAGCATCCCCAACCAACCAGCAGCGAATAAAAACCAACATTCAACAAGTCTCTACCGGCCAATTTGTGCGGGAAGAATACGAAATCACAGGCTTCAATAACCAGTTGATAGTAATTGACCTATCCTTTAAGCCGCTGTTAAATGAAACTGGACAAGTCTATCAAATACTCGCAGAAGGCCGCGAAATTACCAAACGCAAAAAAACAGAAGCGGCATTTCAACAACTAACTGCAGAACTAGAGCAGCGAGTCAAGGAAAGAACTGAGCAAATTTCGCAAACTAACGCCCAATTGCAACAGGAAGTTCGCGATCGCATCGCTGTTCAAGAGCAATTAAAAGCTTCGGAACAATTTTTAAATAACGTCCTCAACACCATCCCAGACCCGATTTACGTCAAGGATGAACAGCACCGCTGGTTAACATTAAACGATGCCTTTTGTCAATACATCGGTCACAGCCGAGAAGAACTAATTGGCAAAGCTTACCGCGACTTCTTGCCGAAAGAACAAGCAGACATATATGAAGAAAAAAACCAATTAGTTTTCTTGGCAAACACCAGCATCGAAACCCAAGAAACCATCACAAACCCAGCCGGAAACACCAGGTTTCTCTCCGTCAAAAAATCTACCTTTGTCGATGCCTGTGGCAGCAAAGTCCTCGTTTGCGCGATTCGAGAAATCACCAACCGCGTGGAAATGGAAGAACAACTGCGGCACACACTCGCAGAAGCAGAAAGCTCCCAAAACTTGCTGCGGACAGTCATTGACGCTACGCCAGACTGCATCTTTGTCAAAGATCGAAACTCGCGCTATACCCTAGTCAATACAGGTTTCGCCACCGCCTTCGGCAAAACTCAAGCAGAAATTATCGGCAAAGACGACGCAGAAATAGGCATATCGGTCGATCAAATCTTTGGCAACTTCCACGCCCACACAGACTCCCCGAACCAAATCCAAAAATTCCGGGCAGACAACCATCTCGCCCCGAACTCCAACGACTTCGCCACTTTAGCCGACGGAAAAGTACACAGCTTCGACACCCAGAAATTGCCCCTCAAAGACGCAGAAGGCAACATTTTAGGAATGCTCGGCTTGGCACGCGACATCACACAACGCCGCAAATCTGAAGAAGAACTATTGCGGTTCAAAGCAATTTTAGAAACCACAACAGACTGGGTAGGCATAGCCGACACCGAACAGCGCACCATTTATCTCAACCGCGCAGCCAGAGAAATGTTGAGAGTTGGCGAGGACTCAGGTTTAGCCGGAGTCAGCATTTCCGACCTGACATCGCCCAAAAGTATCGACACTATTATCAACGTCGGCATCCCCGCAGCTTGCCGGGACGGGGCGTGGAGCGGCGAGACAATTTGGCAAACTTTAGACGGCAAAGAAATACCAGTTTCTCAAGTAATTATTGCTCACAAATCCGAGAAGGGAGAAATTGAATTTCTGTCAACAATTGCCCGCAACATTACAGAAAGCAAGCGCACAGAAGAAACCTTGCAGCAGAACTTGCAAATGCTCGACCTGGCAAGCGATGCCTTGATCGTTCGGGATATGGACGGCAGGATTAATTATTGGAGTCAGGGAGCCGAACGGATGTACGGCTGGACAAAAAAAGAAGCCTTGGGGAAAGTCACAATTACTCTATTGCACACCATTTTCCCCCAGCCTTTAGCAGCTATTTCCGCACAGTTAGAAGAGCAAAATTATTGGGAAGGAGAATTGATTCACGTCACCAATTATGATACCCAAGTCACCGTATTTAGTCGCTGGAATTTGCAGCGAGACGAACAGGGGAAACCCAAAGCAATTTTAGAAACTAACAACGACATCACGGAGCGCAAGCAAGCAGAAATCGAAAAGCAAAGATTGATTGCGATCGTAGAAAGTAGCTCGGATTTTATCGGTACGGCAACCCTGGAGGGAGAGGCAACATACCTCAATGCGGCTGGCCTTAAACTAGCAGGATTGCAAAATATTGAAGAAGTAAAAAGCAAAACTATATATGAATTCTTCTCAGCAGAAGATGCTAAAAGCTTAAAAGAAGAAATCCTGCCGGCTACTATGCGAGACGGTTTTTGGCAGGGTGAATTCCGCTTGAGGAACTTTCAAACCGGCGAAGACTTTCCGGTTGACTTCACCCTATTTACCGTCAAAAACCCAGAAACTGGCGAGCCTATGGGGTTGGCAACAGTTACCCGCGACATCAGCGATCGCAAACGCGCAGAAGAAGTGCTGCGCGATCGCGAAAGACTGTTCCGAGCCATTTTCGACCAATCGTTCCAATTAGTGGGGCTGCTGGAACCCGACGGCACCGTCTTAGAAGCCAACGAAACAGCCCTGACAGTCGCCGGACTAGGGCGCGAAGACTTCATCGGCACGCAGTTTGCCGAAAATCTGTGGTGGCAGATTTCCCCAGAAGCCAAGCAAAAAGTCGAAGCTGCAGTCGTCAAAGCCGCCGCCGGCGAATTTGTTCGCTACGAAGCCGACGTGCTGGTTGCTGGAGGTGCTGTGATGACTGTGGACTTCTCCCTCAAGCCGATCGTAGATGACAACGGCAAAGTCGTGCTGCTAATTCCAGAAGCTCGCGACATTAGCGATCGCAAAGCCCTAGAACGAGAATTAGTTTTGCGTGAATCCCGCTTTGACGCATTTTTTGCAGCCGCCCCGGCCTGCATGTTTATCTTTGACGACCAGTTGCGCTACGTGCAAGTCAACGAGAAATTAGCGCAAACTACCGGCCCATCAGTTGCCGAACACCTCGGGAAGACTGTAAGGGAAGTTATACCCGAAATGGTTGATACCATAGAGCCGATTTTGCAGCAGGTTCTCGCCACCAACCAACCATTGTTAAACATTGAGGTGTCGGGAACAACTCTCAACCAACCGGGCGTTATCCGAGATTGGCTGGCGTCTTACTTTCCTTTGGCCGGAGAGGACGGCAAACCGATGGGTGTCGGCGGTGTGGCGATCGAAATTACCGATCGCAAAAAAGCAGAAGCAGAGCGCGAGCGATTTTTTACCCTGTCCCTAGACTTAGTTTGTATTATAGATTTTGAAGGCAAATTCAAGCGCCTCAATCCCGCTTGGGAAACAACCCTCGGCTACACCTTAGAAGAAGTCGAAAACCAACCTTTTATCAATTTCGTCCATCCAGACGATCGCCAAGAAACCACAGCCGAAGCGGCAAAAGTATACGATGGTGCCGAAGTACAGTTCTTTGAAAATCGCTACCGCTGCAAAGACGGTTCCTACAAATGGCTGTCGTGGAAAGTGCGACCTGAAACCGAACAAAAGGTAATGTATGCAATCGCTCGCGACGTTAGCGAAAGCAAACAGGCGATGGTGCAACTGGAAAAAACAACAGCCCAATTAGCCAGTTCCGAAGACGAATTTAGAGAACAAAGCAATCTCTTGCAACTGCTAATAGACAGCATTAGCGACGGCGTGATTGCAGCCGACGAAAATGGCAATTTTGTGTTGTTCAACCCCGCCGCCGAAAACATCTTTGGCTTGGGTTCCACGGATACTCTTCCCGACGAGTGGTCGGGAAAATACGGCTTATTTTTACCAGATGGAGTCACTCCCTATCCCTCTACCGACATACCTTTAGCGCGCGCAATTCGAGGAGAATCACCAGACGACGTAGATGTTTTCACTCGCCACGCAGCCCAGCCGGAGGGCCTTTGGGTAAAAATTAGCGGCAGGCCGCTCAAAGACGAAACGGGAGCGCTTAAAGGCGGCGTAGTCGTTTGCCGCAACGTCACTGAACAAAGAGCATCCCAGCAGCGAATGCAGCAGTTGGCCGAGGCACAGGAACGCTTGCTGCAAGAACTCAAAACGCGGCAAAATGCCCTTGACGAAGCTGCGATAGTCAGCGAAACTGATGTCCAAGGCATGATTACCTACGTCAACGACCGATTCATTGAAATCTCCGGTTACAGCATGGGAGAACTCCTGCACCGCAACCACCGCCTCATCAATTCCGGCTACCATCCCAAATCATTTTTTGAAGAAATGTGGGTGACACTTTCTCGCGGTTTGGTGTGGAAAGGGGAAGTCAAAAACCGACGCAAAGATGGCTCGTTTTATTGGGTAGATTCGACGATATCTCCCATTTTTGATACCAGCGGCACAATAGTCAAATATATCGCCATTCGCTTTGACATTACCGAGCGCAAAGAGGCAGAAGAACGACTAGGAAAATTGGCAGCAGAACGTAAAGCTGAAGCTGATTCTCTGACTCAGCAAGTCGTTAAATTGTTGGGAGAAATTAAAGGCGCGGCTCAAGGCGACTTGACAGTCAGGGCGGAAGTGACTAACGACGTTTTAGGTGCTGTCGCCGACTCTTTTAACTTCTTAATCGGTTCTCTGCGGAAAGTGGTAACGGGAATTCAAACTTTAGCCGAACAGGTAACATCTGCCACCGGCGAGTCAATTAACAATACCAGTCAACTCACCCAACAGGCGGAAGTTCAAGCAACAAAAATATCTGCCATCATGCGGGAAATCGAGCGGATCGTGAATTCGATCCGCGACGTGCGAGATGTTTCGGTGCGGGCCGAAACAGTCGCCCAGCAGTCTTCTCACACTGCTGAAGTCGGCGGTATGGCGGTCGATCGCGCTGTCGAAGGCATTAACGGGCTCCGGTTGACGATCGCCTCTACCTCGAAAATGATGAAGCGTTTGGGCGAATCTTCGCAGCAAATTGGCAAAATTGTGACTTCGATTTCTCAACTTGCTTCCCAAACGAATTTGTTAGCACTGAATGCTACGATTGAGGCGGCGCGAGCCGGCGAACAAGGTTTGGGTTTTGCGGTTGTCGCCGAAGAAGTGCGGAAGTTGGCAGAAAGATCCGCTGGCGCTACGGAGGAAATCTCGGAAATTGTCGGTACAATTCAAGAAGAAATCAGCCGTGTGATGAAGGCAATGGAATCGGGGACGCTGGAGGTAGTGGAAGGCACTAAGCTGGCAAGCGAAGCTAAAACTCACCTCAATGCCATTATCGAAGTTAGTCGAGAAATGAATGCTTTGGTGCAGAATATTACGATCGCATCTGCCAAGCAAACTGTTTCGGCTGAGGGAATTGCTAACAGTATGCAGCAAGTCAACGAGATTGCTAATACGACTGCACAAAAAGGTGCGGATGTCAAAGCATCTTTGGACGAGCTGTCTGGTTCTCTGGGCCAATTGCAAAAGTCGGTGGCGAATTTCCGCAGTTAGTTCAGTTGACAGTTGACAGTTGACAGTTGACAGTTGACGGTTGACGGTTGACGGTTGACGGTTGACTGTTGATAGTTGACTGTTGACTGTTGACTGTTGATAGTTGACTGTTGACTGTTGACAGATTAGATAATTCGGCGATTGAAATCGCTACTAAACAAACGAAGTCCACTGCTAGCGGACTAAGAATGCCGGATTTAGTATTGATAATCGTAAATCCGCCCCTAAAATAATTACAGTCAATTAACCTGACATCATATATAAAAAAACTGCCAACAGTCAACAGTCAACAGACAACCGACTAATATGAATGATGACGATTTAAACGAATTAATAGATGCTTTTACCGCAGAATGCGAAGAGTTTCTCCAGTTAATGGAGACGAATCTGCTGGCGATGGAAGCTGCGGGTTTGAAAGAGCGACAAGCGGCAGTTAAAGAAATGTTTCGGGCGGCTCACTCGATTAAAGGTGCGGGTTCGATGTTGGGCTTTCAAAACGTATCGGCGGCGGCTCACACCCTGGAGGACTGTTTTGTCATTTTGCGCGATCGCACAGACTTGTCAGCCCTGGAACCGACTACTGTGAGTGTTTTGCTGCAAGGGGTGGATGCTCTCAAAAAGATTACGATCGAATCAGTTCAACACTCCGATGTCACAACTCCGGATCAAACGGAAAACTTGGAGGCGATCGAGCAAATTCACGCTCAGTTCGAGGCCAAGTACGGCAAGGCAGAACCGCCGCCAGTCCCCCCAGTCAGCCAATCGACCGCCCCGGAAACCCTGAAACAGATTTTTGAGCACCAAGTGCCGGCTCTCTTCAATCGCCTAGAAACCGAGCTTTCCCAAGCTTCCGAGGCAGATTTGGCAACAAGCGTCACCGCCCTCAACCAGGTTTACTACCAACTCTCCGGTTTGGCTGGAATGCTGCAATTGCCGGATTTTGGGAAAATCGCCGCAGCCCTCAGCGCTTTGATAGACTCTCCCGACTTGACTCTACAACGGTTGCAATCCGAGGGTTGGGCGATCGCCCAAAACTTGCAAACCGCACGCCAACAAATATTGGAAGGAAGGGCGATCGACATCCCCCAAATCTCCCCCACTCCCACTCTCCCCCTCTCCCCCTCTCCCCCTCCCACTCCCCCCCTCTCCCCCTCCCCCACTCCCCCCGAAATCCCCCCCTCCCCGACTCTCCCAGTCCCCAACCCGCAAAGGCCGACAATCCGGGTAGACTTAGAACGCTTAACTGAATTGGTGAATCTAGTCGGGGAATTAGTCATCAACCGTACAAATTTAGAACTTCAAGAATCCGAACTGCGTGGCGAAGTCAAGCGCATCCGCCGCAGTATCGTAGATTTAAACCAATTCGGCGGCCAGTTGCGGGAAGAATACGACAGACTGAGTTTTGCAGACTGGAAAGGGGGAAACGGGAACTCTGGATTGGGAAAACTCGCAGCAGCAGAAACAGAATTCCCCATGATTGCTAACGGCAAATCCTCTCCGATCCATGCTCACTTCGATATCTTAGAGATGGATCGTTATACAGAGTTCCACTCGACAGCCGCAGAAGTCATCGAAACTGCCCAAGCAATTTCTCACTCAGCCACCAAATTAGACACCTTAGCCATGAAATTCGAGCGCAGTACCGACCAACTGCGCCGCATTACCGAACAACTCCGCAGCCGCGTCATGCAGTTGCGAGTCGTGAGTTTCAGTCGCGCCGTCGATCACTTACCCAGAGCCCTGCGGGAAATGTGCCTCACTTATGAGAAAGATGTCAACCTGCTGCTAGTGGGAAGAGATACCAAAATTGACGAAAGTTTGCTCGACGCTTTGCGCGACCCCTTAATACACTTAGTGAGAAACGCTTTCGACCACGGCATCGAAATGCCCGAAGTTCGGAAAGCAAGCGGCAAGCCTGCGAGCGGTCAAATTGAAATAGAAGCCCGCCACCAAGGTGGCCAAACTATTATTACTGTCGCCGATGACGGCAAAGGCATTGACCCGGAAATCATTCGCCGTAAAATTGTCACAAAGGGTTTGGCTACGGAGGAACAAGCTCAAGAATTTTCCATTGCCGAACTCTACGATTTTCTGTTTTGGCCGGGTTTCAGCACTACAGAAGGGGTCAGCGACCTTTCGGGGCGGGGAGTCGGGCTCGACGTGGTGCGAACAAATTTGCGGACTGTGCGGGGGACTGTGAAGGTAGACTCTCGCCTGGGAAAAGGTACGAGTTTTATCATTAAACTGCCACTGCTGCTGTCGATTACTGATGCTTTGATGGTGAAGACCGATCACAATAAAATAGCAGTGCCACTGGATGCAGTCGAGGAAATTCTGCACATTAAAGCGTCGGAAGTTCACATTGCCGGCAATCAGCCGATGCTGTGGTGGCGGGAGGAATTTATTCGTTTGGTGAGGATGCAAGATTTGCTCGAATACAGCGTCGTCGCGCCGGATGCCCCCTCTCCTGACCCTTTGAGTCTAGACGAAATTCCTGTCCTGGTTTTGGCTTCTACCGAAGGAATGCTGGCTGTGGCTGTGGAACGGCTGATCGGCCAGCAGGAAATTGTGGTTAAACCTTTGCCGCCGCCTCTATCTAAGCCTCGCGGGGTTTTGGGGACTACGATTTTGGGAGACGGGCGCGTGGTGAATATTCTGGATGTGGACGATTTGGTGGGCCAACCTGTGGTAAATAGTTCGATCGGCGCTGTCTCCGGTAAAGTGCAGGAGATACCGGCGAGTTCGAGTCAGTCACCGCAGATTTTGATAGTGGATGATTCCTATACAATTCGGCAGTTGCTGTCTCTGACGCTGACTCGTGCTCGCTACCGGGTGGTACAGGCTAAAGACGGTGTGGATGCCCTGGAAAAGTTGCAAAATGGTCTTGATTGCAGTTTGGCGATCGTGGATATTGAAATGCCCCGGATGGATGGATTTGAATTGTTGCGATCGATCAGATCGACCGAGCGGTTTGCTAAGATTCCCGTAGCCATGCTGACATCCCGTAGCGGGGAAAAACATCGGCAAATGGCAATGGAATTAGGCGCAAATCAATACTTCACCAAACCTTACAGCGAAGCCCAACTTTTACAAGCTATCCCCAAATTAATCCACCAATCAATAATTTAATCCAAAATCTCAAATCTCCCATCAAATAATCCCTAATCTCAAACAAAACTTAGGCAAAAAGTAATTGAACACGCGAATTATAGTGGGAAGATAGGCAACAGACGCACCTACTAAAATCCAATAATTTTCAATTTTCAATCAAATAATTTTCATTCTTCAATCTTCAATCAAATAATTATTCAATCTAAAATCTAAAATCTAAAATCCAATGACTCACGCTAATTACAATCGCCGATTTCGGAGCAAGAAACAAGCCACTGTTATAATGGCCCCTAAAAAGTTTGTTTCCTTTGAACTAGGAAATATTTACTATGCTGTTCCTATTGAACGAGTGGAGCGCATTGTTAAAAACTTTAATACCTACGGCACTTTACCTAACGGTAATAGTTTACTGCGGCATCAAGAAGAACTGATTACTATAATTAATTTATCCAAAATATTTCCCAGCAGTCCGAGCATTGCTGAGTGCAAATACCTGATTATTTGTACCTTAAATAAAAGCGATCGGTTGGGGATTCCCCTTCCTGATATGCCAAAAATTTTGGAAATTACCGAAGAAAGCTTCTGCGAGATTCCCGAATTGTACCGTCAACAGCAACTGCCTCCGGTAATAGAAAAGTTAATTCGCGCACCTGATGGTTCCGAAGTTTTTTATCTAAATTTTGATTTATTTAGCGAAATGTAGGGTGTTCACTTTTCGAGTTATTATACCATATAAATGGTATTTTTGCAAACAAAAACTTATTGATTTATGAAAAAACTCACAATAATGTCGATCGCCCTACTAATTTTTGCAGCAACTCTCGAACTGCCGAAGGTGGGCCTGCAACTAAGTGCGATCGGGCAAATAGAAACACCCCAACCAATCCCAACACCCCAACCAATCCCAACACCCCAACCAATCCCAACACCCCAACCAATCCCAACACCCCAACCACAAACACCCCAACCAATCCAAACACCCCAACAAATCCAAACACCCCCAATACAAACACCCCAACCAAAACCAGCCGACCCCAAAAACCTCGGCTACGTCTCCCCAGAATTTGCCGAAAATTTCTCCCAGCAACAAATCGACCAAATCAACGCCAACGTCGAAATGCTGCTGCTAACTCAAAGCTGCTCCCGCTGCGACCTCCGAGCCGTAAAATTAGTTAACATTAACTTAAAAAATCCCATCCTTACAGGAGCAGATTTATCAGATGCCAACCTCAGCGGTAGTCGCTTCGAGATCTCAGATTTTGTCAACACCAATCTAGCTCGCACAAACTTAAGCGGAGCCGAATTAGTAGGAGCGAGAATCAGCAACGCTAACCTGAGAAAAGCTAACTTGACAAAGACAAATCTAGACGGTGCAGACTTGCGATTTTCCGACTTGAGAGATGCCAATCTTTCCGATGCCAACCTCCGCAATGCTAATATAGATGGCGCTAGTATCGATCGAGCAAGTATGGCCGGTACCACAATGCCAGACGGCCGAAAAAATCAATAATAATAGAGGTAGTCTTATGTCGCCGATTAAACAACGCCTTCTCGAAGCGATCGAACGGACTCCTGAGCCACTTTTAGAGCAAACGCTGGCATTTCTGGAATTTTTGACCAGTCGGACACAATCCGCGCTCGCCCCAGACTTCGACTCAGATTTTGACTCAGATACCGACTCCAACGAGCAAATCCTCGCCGATCTGAAAGCCTCCCTCCACCAAGCCAAAGCGGGACAAACCTTTCCCATATCGGACCTCTGGGACGGTATCAATGTCTGATATGTCAGTCCAAGTCACATTCACGGTACTCTTCAAACGTCGCCTCAAAGGACTCGCTAAAAAGTATCGCCAAATTCAAACCGATATTCAGCCAGTCCTTGATGAGCTTATCCAAGGAAACTTCATAGGAAACCAGATTACAGGGACTCAATACACCGTTTACAAAGTCCGGGCTAAAAACAGTGATTCGCAAGTTGGTAAGAGCGGCGGTTATCGCTTGATTTATCAAGTTGAATCACCGACTCAAGTTGTTTTACACCTGATTTACTCGAAATCAGAACAAGCAAATGTCTCCGCCGAGGAAATCCAAACTGCGATCGCAGAATACCAAGCGAACCCAGACGAATAAGCCATTTTTCAAATCTAAACGCTTGCCCTTCTTGCTCTTTGAGGCGATCGCTGTCATCGTCAAAATCCGTGTCGTGCCTTCCTTCAATTCTATTCAAACAGCCAAAAACCTCTGAATCACCTCATCACTTAACTCGCTAGTGCTTCCAGAAGCTACAATCCCCCCTTTTTGCATAGCATAATACCAGTCAGCCTGCCGCACAAAATGCAAATGTTGCTCCACCAACAAAACAGAAATTCCCCTAGTCGCAACCACACGGCGCACCGCAGCTTCAATATCTAAAATAATCGATGGTTGAATCCCCTCCGTAGGCTCATCCAAAACCAGCAACTGCGGCTCACCCATCAAAGCCCTAGCAATAGCTAACTGCTGCTGCTGTCCCCCGCTCAAATCACCTCCCAGGCGATCGAGCATAGTTTTCAAAACAGGAAATAACTCAAAAATTTCATCAGGAACTTCAGGATTTTTGATTTTGGTTGGTTTCGCTTCCAAACCTAACAATAAATTTTCTTTAACCGTCAAACGTGGAATAATTTCACGCCCTTGAGGCACATAACCAATTCCTAATCTAGCCCGCTGGTGAGTCAACTTAGAAGCAATAGATTCTCCGCCAAAAGCAATAGTACCACTGCGCGGTTGCAGTAACCCCATAATCGTTTTTAGCATAGTAGTTTTGCCCACACCATTGCGGCCGATCAAGCAAACCATTTGCCCCGCATTTACGCTTAAATCGACATCGCGCAAAATGTGACTTTCGCCGTAATAAACATTCAAATTAGAAACTTGCAACATATATTTAATAATTGGTAATTGGTAATTGGTAATTTGCCTCGTGTCCGTTGAATTACCCGCGCTCAAATTTGGTCGCCGGGGCGGGTTTCTGTAGATTGTCGGTGAGAATGAAAGATTGTTGGTTAATCCGCCCCTACAAATCTTGTGGTTAATTTACCAAAGATGATATGTCAACTGTCAACTGTCAACTGTCAACTGTCAACTGTCAGGTTTTCCCAAATATACCTCAATTACCCGATCGTCATTTTGCACCTCATCCATAGTCCCCTCGCACAAAACCGCACCCTGATGCAACACCGTCACCTGCCGCGCAATTTGCCGTACAAACTCCATATCGTGTTCAATTACCAACACCGAATGACTTTCCGCCAGCGAAATCAGCAACTCTCCAGTTAACATCGTTTCCTCATCCGTCAAACCCGCCACAGGTTCATCTACCAATAACAAATCAGGAGATTGAGCCACCAACATTCCAATTTCCAACCATTGCTTTTCCCCGTGAGAAAGCAAACCCGCCGAAATATCAGCCTTAGCAACTAAACCAATTGTTTCTAACAAACCCGCAACCGTGCGTTTTTCAGCAGCCGAAGCAGGCTTGAACAAAGTCGAAAAAACATTTTTATGGCGGCTGCAAGACAATTCCAAATTTTCGCGTGGCGTTAAATTCAAGTAAACTCGCGGCGTCTGAAACTTGCGGCCAATTCCCAAGCGCGAAATCCTATCTTCCGACAACTTGCGTAAATTTTGTCCCTTAAATAACACCCTGCCCTCTGTCGGCTGCACCTTCCCGGTAATTGAATCGAGAAAAGTTGTTTTCCCCGCACCGTTGGGCCCAATGATAACTCGTAGTTCGCCGGCATCCATGCTAAAATTTAAACCGTTGATGGCTTTAAAACCATCAAAACTAACAGTCAAGTTTTCTATTTCTAATACTTTTCCATTCATAATTAGTAATTAACTCACTAATGGACAACAACCGATACACTTTGTACGTGCGTAGCGCAAATATCCTTCCTTATTAAGCAGAGTTTATCTCCTTCCGTGGCACCCTAGTTTCTACTTTTGGCTGGCAGTTTACTCTCAAGTAAAACTACTAGGACTGTTCGGGATGGCACTAGGGCTGGCAGCCATAATTCGCTCAGCTAACTTCGAGAGTGGCAGACTTTGCAAATACACTTTTCCAGGCCCGGTTAGCTTGACTAAAAACAAGCCTTCGCCACCAAATAGAGCATTTTTAAACCCGCCCACAAACTGAATATCGTAATCTACAGTCGGAGCAAAAGCTACCAAACAACCGGTGTCCGCTCGCAACACTTCGCCAACCCCCAAATTTTTCTCAACTATGGTTCCTCCCGCATGAACAAAAGCTAGCCCGTCACCCTGCAATTTTTGCAGAATAAAACCCTCTCCGCCAAAGAAACCGGCACCGAGCCGCTTGGTAAAAGCTACCTCAATTTCAATGCCGTTGGCCGCACAGAGAAATGAGTCTTTTTGACACAAAAATTTACCGCCAAGTTTTCCTAAATCGAGGGGAATTACTTTACCCGGATAAGGGGCGGCAAAAGCGACGCGGGCCTTGCGATTTCCGGCGTTGACAAAGGTGGTAATGAAAAAACCCGCTCCTGTCAGCATCCGTTTAAAACCTTGAAATAAGCCGCCGCCTGTGGATGTTTGCATTTGGATGTCGCCTTCCATGTATGTCATGGTTCCAGCTTCAGCCCTCACCCCTTCTTTAGGGTCGAGTTCAATTTCGATGAGTTGCAAATCGTCGCCGTAGATTTTGTAGTCAATAATATCTGCCATATTTGGCCTCTAAAGTTAAAGAACGAAGGTACTTGCTACGGATATCTAAGGATCGTGAATTAAATAATTTGCATAAGCCTGTGGGATGGGCGTCTCGCCCGTCTCTTATAGACGGGCGAGACGCCCATTCCACAAGAACAATTAAAATTGCACGTTATTTAATTCTCATTCCTAAGTAGGTGGACATATATATTGCATATTCTCCGAGAAAAACGCAGCTTTTCCCAAATCTATGGCGATTACTTCGTTCCTCGCTGCCTGGTGACATTTATTTATGTCCGCCTACTTATATATACACGATATTTTTGCACTCAATGTTCAAGTTCTTCTTTTTCAAGCTGCACTTGGGGGTCTTGTTCCAGGCTGGGGTAAGTAGATGCGTACTTCGGTCTTCTGAACAAGCTGCGGATTTGGCCGAAACCTTGATGTTGCAGCCATCCGACTAAGCCGTCGGGCAGGACTGTGACTACTATTAGGAATAGCGCGCCTTGGAAAAACAGCCACACGTCTGGGAATTTTTCGCTCAAGAAACTCTTGCCAAAGTTGACTAGCAGCGCTCCCAATATTGCTCCCGATAATGTGGCGCGACCTCCCACTGCGACCCAGATTACCATTTCAATGGAAAAGGCAATATCCATTGCTTTTGGCGAAATGATTCCGGTTTGTACGGTAAATAATGCACCTGCTATTCCGGCTAGACCGGCGGAAATTGCAAAGACTAAAACTTTGTATCCTGTGGGATTGTAACCTGAGAAACGCAGACGCACTTCGTCGTCGCGAATTGCTACTAGCAAGCGGCCGAAACGCCCGCTTGTCAGCCAGCGGCAGAGGGCATAAGTTGCTGCTAGAAATAGTATGGTGAGAATGTAGAAAATATATTGAGTATCTCGGCTATTTACTGTGGCTCCGAACAGGGTTTTAAAGTCGGTGAGTCCATTGGTTCCGTTAATTAGTTTTTGCTGGCCGTTAAAGAAGTTGAAAAATACTATGGTTGCTGCTTGGGTGAGAATTGAAAAGTAAACGCCTCGAATTCGATTGCGGAATACTAAATAACCCAAGATTGCGCCCAAGATGGCGGGGATGAGAACTACTGCTGCTGCTGAGAAGGGAAATGAATTAAATGGTTGCCAAAACCAGGGGAGTTCGGTGACTCCGTAGAGGTTCATAAATTCTGGTAATTGACTGCTGGCGGTTGGGGGAATTTGCAGTTTTAGGTGCATGGCGAAGGCGTAGCCGCCGATCGCAAAAAACACCCCATGCCCTAAACTAAGTAAACCTGTGTATCCCCAAATCAAGTCTATGCCGAGGGCGGCAATTGCTAGTGCTAAAAATCGCCCTAATTGATTGAGCCGAACGTCGGGGAGTATTCCTGGGATCAGGAAAATGAATGTGAGGGCGATCGCCCCTACAATTGCCGCTTCTTTTAGCCAGGGTTTTTGATGTGTTTTCTGCATTTTTCGGTACACTCGCAGTTGTAATTATTAATTTTCTACCGTCCGCCCTTTTTGCGGGAAAATCCCTCCCGGCTTCACTTGCAGAAAAGCCATAATTAAGGCGAATACCATTACTTTTGCCATGCTGGTTGTCGCGAAAAATGTGAAAAAGTCGGCTAAAGGCTTGACAGGGGCGAACATTATTGCTAAGGTTCCCGAACCGATCAGGTAATTTGCAGTGCCGATCGCCATTGCAGCAACTACACTCCCCACAATCTTGCCGACACCGCCCACAACCACCACCATAAAGGTATCGACTATATAATTTTGTCCGGTATTTGACCCTACCGAACCGATTAAACTAATCGCGCACCCAGCGACACCTGCGAGCCCCGAACCCAAAGCAAAAGTCAGCGCGTCTACTTGTTCGGTAGGAATGCCCAAACACGCGCTCATGCTGCGATTTTGCGTCACAGCGCGAATGCGAAGTCCCCACACAGACTTTTGCAAAAATAGGTAAATTCCCGCCAAACAAATTCCTGTCAGCACAATAATAAAAATTCGGGCGTAGGGCAACTGAAAATTGCCCAGCGGGATGCCGCCGCGCAGCCATGCAGGCGCAGTTACGTCCACATTTTGAGCGCCAAACCAAGGTTTAGTTACTACCAGTTGGTAAGTTTGCCCTAAAAGTGCGCTCACCGCCCAGGAAATACCCAAAGACAGAGGCAAAATGATGGCGATAATTTTGCTGCGAATGCGATCGAAATCGGGGCGCCGCTTTAGCACCTGCAATGCGCCAAAAAACAGCAAACAAAACACCGCAATTCCTGTCACCAGCACCCAACTCACGCTGCGGACAAACTGCTGCAAAATTAAACTAACACCCCAAGTTGCCAGCAGAGTTTCTAGCGGGCGGCCGTAAAGATAGCGGATCACCCCTCGTTCGAGAATTAATCCTACCAGTGCCGCCACTAAGAAGGCTAAAGGCAAGGCAAAAAGAATATAGGTTTCAAAGGCGAATCCTCCGATACCTTTAAACACGTTCTGCACTACAAAGGTTGTATAAGCTCCCAGCATCATCAACTCGCCGTGAGCCATATTAATCACGCCCATCAGCCCGAAAATAATCGCCAATCCCAAAGCTGCAATTAACAAAACAGCGCCGATGCTAATGCCGTTAAATAAACCGTCCACTATCGCCACTTTTTTCCTCCTATTTTGCTCAAATATTTGGGGTTGGGGCTGGTTTTATTGGGATTTAGTTATAATTAAAATAACTTATAAACCAGCCCCGCAGCGCCCAAGCGCAACTGCGAACTAAGAGAGCGCCCAAGCGCAACTGCGAACCTTGGATCAAGCTTTGAATTTGCCGCCTTTTGCGGGGTCTGACCAATCGCAAGAAAAGCCTTTTGTTTCAGCGACAAACTGATTCCAAGGCACCGGCTTCACTGCTCCTGGCGTAGCATAAGCGATGTTAAACAAACCGTCGTCTCTCACTTCGCCCAACCGCACAAATTTAGAAAGGTGATGGTTAACTTCCATCGTTACTGTGCCCCCCGGCGCGTCAAAGGTTTGACCCAAAGCTGCTGCCCGCACTTTTTCCAAATCGTCGGCTGTCCCGGCTTTTTCGACGGCTTGCTTCCACAGGTAAACCATGATGTAAGCTGCTTCCATCGGGTCGTTAGTCACTCTATCGTTGCCGTATTTTGCTTTGAAAGCTTGCACAAATTTTGTATTGGCCGGAGATTCCACAGTCATGAAGTAATTCCAGGCGGCGTAATGGCCTTTAAGATATTCTACGCCGATCGCCTTTACTTCTTCTTCAGCAATACTGACAGACATTGACGGATATTTGTCCGGGCCCAAACCTGCACCCTGCAACTGTTTGAAAAATGCTACGTTGCTGTCGCCGTTGAGGGAATTGAAAATCACACCGCCGTCTGGCAAAGCTGCCTTAATTTTAGTGATAATTGGCGTGACTTCTGTCCCGCCCAAAGGAATGTAATCTTCCCCAACTAATTCACCACCTTTGGCTGCTAGCTGTGCTTTGATAATGGTATTTGCCGTGCGGGGGAAAACGTAGTCAGACCCGACTAAGAAGAACTTTTTGCCTTTATTTTCTAGCAGCCAGTCAACTGCTGGTTCGATTTGTTGGTTTGGTGCTGCGCCTGTATAAAAGATATTCTTGGAACACTCTTGACCCTCGTATTGTACGGGATACCAGAGCATATGATTTTTTTCTTCAAATACCGGCAATACTGCTTTGCGACTGGCGGAAGTCCAGCAGCCGAAGACGGTGACAACTTTATCTTGGTCGATCAATTTTTTGGCTTTTTCGGCAAAAGTCGGCCAGTCTGAGTTGCCATCTTCTATTACTGCTTCGATTTGTTTTCCGAGGACACCCCCAGCTTTATTTATTTCTTCGATCGCTAATTGTTCGGCATCGACAACGCTTTTTTCGCTGATTGACATTGTGCCGCTCAAGGAATGCAAAATTCCTACTTTGATCGTGTTTCCGCCCCCGGCTGCTGCTGGTGTACTTCCTGTTGATGTGGGAGAAGCGGCTGGAGTTGCTGTGGGAGTGGGAGTTCTACAAGCTTTGAGAAATAAACTGGATGTTAGGGTAGCAGAACCGTATAAAAGAAATTTCCGCCGATCGAATCGCTTTGTCATTTTTTCTTGTTACTCTTGAATAGATGAGTCAGATGATTGAGAATAATAACACATAGCGATTTGATATTAAGACTCGCTTTAAAAAATATTTGTATGTTTGGATACAAAAAATATTATTAAGGAAATTAAAGTTTAAGGACAATTTACAGTACGGTCTCTCACAGCGCAGTACGATCGCACTTGTGTAAATCACCCCGATCGTCGAATAACAAATTATTTGTCGTTTGAATAAATTAATTCCGTATGATTACGATAAGGTGAACTCCTTGCTAGGCAAGAATTGTAGCAGCTTTTTATTCCCAAAAAGTACCGCAGTGACTTTAACACGCTCGTTGTCGCTATTTAAACTTTTCACAAATTCTGTGTCGCTTCTTAAACAACGGGGCTTGCAAAAATTACGGCCGGGTCTAACAAATTAAGCGTCGTTTTTTGAAAAAACAGCTTAGAATGTTGATTAGGCAATCACAGTCCTCTTGAGGCGTGCTCGTGATACGGAATTGTACTCGAGCCGATCTCGGTTGAGGCGATCGCTCCCTTGGGAACCGTTGCATGAGATCCAGACTGTGAAGTGCGATCGCACCCTCGATCGACTCTCCGAAAGCATCCCCATCACCTACGTTGCCGCTCGCAATACAATTTTTCTAAGTTTTGGCTTCGCCTGAGTCGAAACTCTCAATGGCGATTAAGTTTACATTGGCGTCAACGTTTTAGATTATTCGGGCGATCGAGACTTTCGCCCCGATTATATTCAAGCCCTGCAAGAAGTATTTCGGCTAGGGCCAAAACCAGGGAAACAAGGCGATGCACTCTCTCTCTCTTAACACCACTTTAATCAAAGCTTATTCTAAATAGCTTATAATAGTTATCGAATTTCACCTGCCACTAAAACTCCTAAAATTATGAAGCGGCGGCATTTTGTTGGCTTATCCCTATTGTTTGTAGCAAGCTGTTCTACAACAGCAAATCAATCTAATCGCAGTTCTTCCAATTTAGTCGTAAGTGAACCAGAAACCCTTGAGTTTGCCGTAACTGATGTTAAGGGAGCAGAAGATTTGCAGCAAAATTATCAAGTATTTCGGACTGTTCTTGGGGAAGTCTTAGAGAAAAAAATTGAATTGTTCCCAGTAGATAACTATATAGCAGCAGCCGTAGCTCTCCAGTCCGGTCAGCTAAAATTAGCTCTAACAGGGCCCTCTGAATATGTGATTATGCGGGCTCGGACAAATGCTGTTCCCATCATTGCCATCACCCGCCCCGACTATTACTCACTTATTCTTGTTCGTGCCAATAGCGAGATTAAGTCAGCGGCACAATTGAAAGGTAAAACAATAGCTATGTGGGAAGTTGGGGCAACAGGGGGTCATCTAGGGCCGATTAAAATTCTCCTGGATGCTGGCTTAAATCCCCAATCCGACTTCAAAATCTCAATGTTGGGGAAAAAGGGTTTGCAGGCTCTTAAAAACGAGCAAGTTGATGCCTTAGCAATTGGTTTGAATAGATACAAAGATTCACTCAAAATAGACGATTTATCGACCAAAGATTTTCGGATTATTTCGACCGGGCAACCCTTACCTAGTGACTTGTTTGTTGCTAGTAGCAATCTGCCAAATACTCTTGTTGAAAAAATCCGCGATCGCCTGGTTGAAAATCAAGATAAGCTAATTGAAGCAATTTTAGTTGGGAAAGCTAATGATAAGTATCAAGGAGCTAAACTGGTGCCAGCAAACGACAGTGATTATAACATGATTCGTGAAGTTTATAAAGCCATTGGTCAGGGGAATGTCTTGTAGGGTTAAATTTTATCTAATGCCGAGTTTGTAGTAGGGCTTTAGCCCTTAATCCATAAACTCTAGGGATATTGCCCCTACTACAAATAAGAGACTTTATTTATGTGCATTTACTAATAAACTTGTTAAACTTTAGCTTAGGTTGCCAGTATGCAGAAATTTGAACAGGGGGAGAATGGGGCTGTAAAGTTCAACAATCTTACCCTAAATAGACGAAAAAATAATACCGCTGTCACTGAAGGATCTCGCGACATCAAAAATTCTACCAAAAAAACTCCCTTGACTGCAATTAGCCGCTTCATTTCTCGCTTAAGCATAGCCAAAAAAATTAATTATGGCTACTCCCTAGCAATTGGAATAGCCGTACTAGGAACCACAGGGGGAATGATCTGTGGAGACTATTACCAAAAGCAAGCTTTCCAAGCTCTAACCTTAGCCAATGAGCAACAAGATTTGCTCAGGGATTTAGAATATTCCGTGCAGGCAGTGCAGTCACATCCCAAACAGCTAATATCTGTCTTGGGAGATTCAATCTGGTTTGAATATGAAACTGCTAATTTCTTGAAAAATGTTAATTTAGTAAAAAAATTAATTGCTGAAGTAGCTTTTTTTAGTGAAGAAAATTCGAGAAAATTAGCCGTGAATTCTGCTGAGTTAAAAGAATTGTTAAACGGTTACACAACTGCGACAGATTCCTACTCTCAAGTTATCCAATCTTTTTGGCAACAAATAGCTCCCTCCTCACTAAAACCAGAGGCAGTTAAAGAGGCACAGCAGCAAGTATTGGATTTAATCAGAGGGGATAAAGCAGTTAAGATCGATGTTCAGTTTGAGCGACTGTCAGAGAGTTTGAGCGTGATGACAGAAGTAGCTAAGGCACAGCAAAGACAAGCCTACATTAATTTTAATAGAGCTGAGGAATTGCGAGTGGAAATCATCGTAGTGAGTATGTTAGTATCAATCGCGATCGCTACTTTTCTAGCCATCTGTACCAGCCGCGCGATCGCCATTCCTCTCCAAGCCGTTACCAGCGTTGCTCAAACTATTACTCAACAAGGAAATTTTGATTTGCAAGCACCTGTTACCACAGAAGATGAAGTAGGAACTTTAGCAAAATCCATCAATCAATTAGTTCAGTGGGTAGCAGAGTACACACATGAATTAGAGCTGGCTCGCCATAATTTGGAAGAGCGAGTAGAAAAAAGAACAGAAGAACTTACAGCAGCGCTTCACCAACTTAAGCACACCCAAACCCAGTTAATTCAAACCGAAAAAATGTCCAGTTTAGGGCAGATGGTGGCAGGGGTAGCCCATGAAATAAACAACCCTGTTAACTTTATTCACGGCAACCTAGAATACGCCAACCAGTATATTATAGATTTGCTCAAGTTAATTCGTCTCTATCAGCAGGAATACCCGCAACCCACAGAGGCGATCGCAGAAGAAATCGCAGAGATAGAACTCGACTTTCTCACAGAGGATTTACTAAAACTGCTTGAATCTATGAAAATAGGTTCAGAAAGAATCCGGCAAATAGTTTTGTCTTTGCGAAACTTCTCTCGATTAGATGAATCTCAAATGAAATTAGTTGATATCCATGAAGGCATTGATAATACACTATTGATTTTGAACAGTCGTCTCAAGCAGGGAATTGAAGTTATCAAAAACTATGGAGAATTGCCAGAAATAGAGTGTTATCCAGCGCAGCTAAATCAAGTATTTATGAATATTATAGTAAATGCGATAGATGCACTAGAAGAGTCAGGGGATAACTCTAAAAAAAGTAAAATTCCTCAGATTTTAATTCAGACGCAAAAGTTGGACAGTAGCCAAATTCTGGTCCGCATTTGCGATAATGGCCCTGGCATTTCACTCGCAATCCAAAACAAGCTATTTGACCCATTTTTTACAACTAAAGAACCAGGAAAAGGCACTGGTATTGGCCTCGCAATTTGCTACCAGATTGTGGAAAAACATGGCGGGAAAATAGAGGTAATTTCATCTTTGGGAGCGGGAGCAGAGTTTGCGATCGCGCTTCCCGCCTCCTCTCAAACTTGAAGCTAGATATGGTCTATTATGACGACATTAATGTGTTAACGGCGACCAATAATTTGTTATTCGATATATGGAGAATAGCGGACTCGAACCGCTGGCCTCTGCGGTGCGATCGCAGCGCTCTACCAACTGAGCTAATTCCCCTGATTGAGTTTTAATTTAGCATTTGAGATGCGGGATTGCCGAACCTAAAAGGCTTACAGGTCTTGCTTGCTGTCACGTTCGCAGACCGTCACCTACACTAGCACGTAAAGGCTAAAAACGTCAAGTGTTTTCCGCAGCCTGCTCAGTGGGGACGATCGAGCAAAGTTGGGCCACTCTGTCCAACTCTAAATCAGCAAAATAGTCCACCGTCCAATTAGCTTGGCGCTGGATCATGTGAAACGGGTAAGTGTGAGTCACCCCCGCTACCTGAATCCCCACTTTTTTCGCCGCTTCAATCCCCGCAAAAGTATCTTCCAGCGCCAAACACTCGATCGGTTGCAGGTTAAAGTCAGGATATTTCTGGTTGAGAAGTTCCACAGCCAATAAATAGCCATCGGGTTCTGGTTTGCTCGCCCTCAAGTCGTCGCCTGCGACAATTAACTCAAAGTTTGCTGCCAAACCGGCCCTATCTAACACCAATTCTATATCCGATCGCATTGCCCCACTAACTACGGCCATTTTCAATCCGGCGGCCCGAATTTTGTCAATAAATTCTGCCAAACCGGGATAAATCGGCAGTTTCTCCAAAGTATCTATTTGAGCTTTGTAAGCTTGGGCCTTGCGCTGCAGCAGTTGATCGAGATATGTTTCTGTTAGATATCGCCCCCGGCGCTTGAGCAGTTCGGTAATGCAAGCGCGATCGCTCCTTCCCAAACAAACTTCTCGAAACTCCCCACGTTTGAGCTGGAGATTTTCATCGAGCATCAATTGATCGATTATTTTCTCGTGAATTGGCTCATCATTAACAATCACGCCATTAAAATCAAATAAAACTGCTTTTAGAGTCATTAGTTATTAGTTATTAGTTATTAGTTATTAGTTATTAGTTATTAGTTATTAGTTATTAGTTATTATTCAGTCCGCGAAGGCGGACTTTGTTTGTGTAGCCCCGACTTTCAGTCGGCAGTGATTCTGTAAATCAAGCAGGGGCTGGAATGCCTGGTAAATCGCCATCAAAATCAGGAGTTCGATCGCCCAAATTCCACCCCCTCGCCACCGGCACCCGTTCCAAATCTTCCCCCGGCAAAGGTTTCACGCCCTGCGTCACCTGATTCGTCCACCAGTGTTCGTGAGTTTGCACCGCCGCAAATCCAGCCGCCCCTGCCCAAGCATCGAGGCTGCCAGCCGCGTAAGACTTAATATAAGGCTCCTCAAAGATATCAGCCAGCCACTCAGTCTGCCGCAAAGTTTTTTGATTTCCGTCCAAAATTGCCACTTGTCCCCCAACCTTCAGCAGTCGGAAGCTTTCTCGCAAAATTGCCCGCGATACAGCAGGTGGCGTCTCGTGAAACAGCAAGGAAGCTGCGACTAAATCGAAGCTGGCATCGGGAAAAGCCACGCTTTCGGCGTTTCCGTGCAACCACTGAATATTTAAGCCTGCTTTTTGCGCTTTCATGTCGGCAACTACCAGCATATAAGGCGACAAGTCCAAGCCGACAACTTCCGCTTCGGGAAAGGCTTGCTTGAGCATGAGGGTTGTCGAACCGGTGCCGCATCCCAAATCGATGATTCGGCGCGGTTTCACTCGCACAGCGTCAATTAAGCCTTGTCGGACGACTGTTTCGTGGGGAGGTAAAACATATTGCGTGATTGGATCGTAGGAAACGGCGGCACTGGGGTTAAGGTAGCCGCCTTTAATGCCGTGAAAGTTTTGGCTGCTGTAATATTCGGGATAAACTAAGTTGGGTTGTCGGTAGCGATCGCCCGCTGTTTCCCAGTCGATACCTTCGTAGAGTCGTTTCAGTGCTTCTTCGTCGATCGCCAGTCGCATCAGGGGGGCTAAAAAGCGCTCGAAAATTGTATCCTTGCCAACAGCCATAAAACACCTTTAACAAAAACTCTTCTAATTTTAGCCAAAGCCCGTCAACTTAGCATTAATTAAAACTTTTTGTCCCCTCCAACATCTTCCCTCGAACCTCTATCCCTTACCTCCGTTACAAAATCCGTGGGCTTCCATTCCCACTTCCTCCTGATACCTGTTTCCAAAAATAATGCAACTAGAGATAATATCCAAAACCTTGTATTATCAGTCCTTCCCCAATTTAAAATCTAAAATCTAAAATAGTCTTACTTCCCGTTACTAATAGGAATTTTCACCAAAAACTCCGTGCCACCGCCCGGAGGCTTAGAAATTGTGATGCTACCGCCGTGTCCATCTACTACAATTTTGTAGCTAATTGCTAACCCCAAACCCGTGCCTTTGCCTACCTCTTTAGTAGTAAAAAATGGGTTATAAATTTGGTCTTTAACACTGTCTGGAATGCCGGGCCCGTTGTCGGCGATCGCCACTTTCAGAAATTTACCGCCATGTTCACGAACTACTCCCGTGGAAATAGTAATAATTTTATCCACGCGATCGATCTCGTTCAAGGCATCGATCGCATTACTCAGCAAGTTCATAAACACCTGATTGAGCTGAGAGGGATAGCACTCGACTGAAGGCACTTTTCCGTATTTTTTGACTATATAAATTCTATTTTTAATGCGGTTGGAGAGCAACAGCAAGGTATTTTCTATACCTTCGTGAATGTCCGCTAGCTTTTTGTCAGATTCATCGAGGCGAGAAAAGTTTCGCAAAGAAAGAACTATGCTGCGAATGCGTTCGGTTCCTATTTTCATAGAATCCAATATATGCGGCAAATCTTCCTCGATAAATTCTAACTCGATTTCTTCGGTGAAATCAGCGATTTCCTGGGGAACCTCTGGGAAGGATTCTTTGTATAAACTCACCAATTCTAATAAATCTTTAGTATATTTGCTGGTGTGAGGCAAATTAGCCGAAATGAAGTTAACGGGGTTGTTGATTTCGTGCGCTATGCCGGCCACCATTTGACCTAATGATGACATTTTTTCGCTCTGGACTAAATGAGTTTGAGTTTTTTTCAGTTCATTTAAGGCACTATTGAGTCGTTTTACTTGGTCTTGGGTTTGACTGTAAAGGTGAGCTTGAGTAATTGCGATCGCCAATTGGTCTGCTACCGCTTTTAAGAGTTGGATTTCCTCCCGGCTCCAAAGCCAATGAGTAACGTGGCTGCAAATTAAATAACCCTGCGGCTGGTTTTGAGTATGGACTGGCACGGCTAAATAGCTATTAGCTTTAAGTTCCGGCGGTTGAGTTACACCCTTCGCCCAAGTGTCGCTCGAAAGAATAATTGGTTCGCCTTCACCACTCCGTACTAACACATTTTCGAGAAAGTAAGACTCAAACTTTATGGCTTGTGTCGGAGAATCAGATGGGCAAAATTCCCACAGAATTTGTAACGTTTTTTCTTGCGGTTTGTACCAACCAAAAGCCGCCCGTTCTAGGTGCAGCAAACTTACTATTTCTTCGACTGTACTTTGCACGATTTGGTCTAATTCCAGGGAAGCGCGAATGCGTCCAGCAATCCGGTTGAGCATGGCTTCCCGCTCCGCTTGAGCGCGATTGTTTTCCGAGGAATAAATTAGCCAAATTGCTGCTAGCATTGCCGGGATGAGCAGTCCGGCGACTACGGATGTCAGCAAATTTAATGCTTGTAGTTTGGATTCAATATTTTCGCGGGGAATTACTAAAGCCATCGACCAGTTAACTTCCTTGAGGGGTGCATAGGCTACATACACCCATTTGTTATCTATTTTTACCAGTTCGATGTTCGTCTGGCGATCGATCATCTGCCGCGCAATTGTGGAGAGTGCGGGGTCTTTTGACTGTAAAAAGCTTGGGGCCTCCCGGTCGATATTTCCGATTAAGTTATTGTTGGGATGAACAATTGGCACTCCTTGTGAATTGAGCGCAAAAGCATAACTGTCGGAACCGTACAGCAAGGTGTTAGCGACAGATGTTACTCGGTCTAATTTAATGCTGCCCGAAAGGACTCCCATTACTTGATTGGGAGCGGGGGGCAAAGCCCAAATAGGAGCTGAAATAATAATCGTAGAAACTTTGGTACTGCGGCCTATCAGCGGGTCGGAAACGTTGAGCTGCCCGGCCATTGCTTTTTGAAAGTGTTGGCGGTCTTTGCTGTTCGCGCGGTTGCCTAAAGTGTTGATAAATGAGCCGTCCGATTGAGTTAATGACAGGATGAAATACTCTTTTAATCTGTATATTTCTCCTTGCAACCGGGGTTCGACTAATTTCCAATTGAGAGTGCCAACCGTAGGATCGTAAGCAAGGGTTTCTATTTCTGCTTTGCGAGTGCTGAGCCAGCGGTCGATTTCGTCAGTGCCTTTTTCTAGTTTTAATAGTGCTATTTGCTTTAAATTGTCAAGGATTAGTCCGCGCACAAAAAAATAGCTGATGCAAGCAGTTGTGCTAATGGTTAAAGCGGTGGTGGCCAGAATTATCAGGGTCAGCAAATGGCGGCGCTGCCGTCTGTGCTGCCAAAGACTGTGCGCTTGCTGCCACCGCGATTGAGCCGAATTGCTGATGTTTTGCCAAAAGCGGCGCAGCTTTTTTGTTTGTGGCGGCGGCGCAGACACAGATCCGGCTTGATTTGCTGGGTTTTGCATCATCAAATGTTCCCTCAGAGTCAACTTCATCAAACGGTCTTCGTCATTCGGCAGACTTAATATCAGGCAAGTAGTGAGACAGTTTAAGAAAAGAATGCAACTGTAGCCAAGATTCAAACCTTGGTAGTCATCAGTCATTCGCAATCTAAAATCTAAAATCTAAAATTTAAAATAATATGACTTACATTCCGGATTGCAAACAATTTTTCTTATGGTTGGGCGCTCGCCTTCTATTTTGGCATCAATTTTATATTTCGACCTTCGGTTTACCTATTTGAGGTTTGTGCTTTACGATATCTTTAATATCTATCTCGTTTGTATAACAAAATAATTGTAAATAACACAGAGAAAATACGGAGTTTTTTAAATTAGCAATGTATTATAATGTATGGGCAAAACCCTCTTGACAATTTTACTAATTTGTGCAGTAGTTTCAAGGGGAAATTTTTTCGTCTAAAGCTTTTTTAGCCAAGCGGGTTGCATAAACGGTGAGGGCGATCGTTGCTAGCAAACCAATGCCGTAGAGAGCCCACTCAGCAGCAGTGCGCGATCGCCCGCTAGATCCGAGTGCAGCCAAACTCCCGGCCAGGGAACCGATATAAACATACATGACTGTTCCGGGAATCATGCCGATCCAAGATGCCAAAAAATAGTCTTTTAGAGATACCTGCGTGACTCCAAAAGCATAGTTAAGCAAATTAAACGGAAAAATGGGAGAAAGCCGCGTCAGCAGCACAATTTTCCATCCTTCAGAGGCAACGGCTGCATCGATCGCCTTAAATTTTTGATTGCCCTCTATCTGTTTGGAAACCCAGTCGCGAGTTAAATACCGCCCTACCAAAAAAGCGCAAGTTGCGCCTAAAACCGAGCCGATGGAAACACAAACCGAACCGCCAACAACTCCAAACAAAACCCCAGAACCGAGAGTCAGCAAAGAACCGGGGATAAATAGAACCGTTGCGACAATGTAAATTAGGATAAAAGCTGCCGGGCCCCACGGGCCGAGACTCGCGATCGACTCCAGGGCATTTTTCAGAATTCCTTGGAAGTTGAAAAACTTGGCCGCCGCAATCAAAGCCACAGCTAAACCAATCCCTAAAATCAGCTTCCACCTGTTGGATGGCGGCGGATTTTCACCAGGCGATCGCGAATCATTCATTACCTAAACTCCCCAGTCTAAATTGCATACACCCTAAGCTTGGCAGTTGCGCTTTAGCGCTGCCATACTCTGTAATAAAGCGCAACTTTTCCCTTAAATTAAATCAAAGTACCGCCGCAGCTAGAACCGCTACCCGCCGTACAGCCGTAACAATAAGCAGCCGTTTGCACCTCTTGAATCAAATCTAAACTGCCAGATTCGAGCAATTTAGCAGTAGTTATCTTTTCCCCGCTGCCAGTTTTTGCCGGTAGATTTTCCATTTGGTTAAAATCGCAGTCGTAGACATTGCCCAAATAGTCGATCGACAATTCGTTACGGCACATTAAATGTTCCAGAGTACCGGGGTTAAAATTCTCCTCCAAAAACCCGAGATAAGGCTTGTGCAGTTTCTTATGTTCCAAATGAAACTTAGTCCGTCCCACCGGCAAATTAGTAATCGCGAACAATTGATTAAAACAAATCCCAAACTGTTCGGCTAAATAAATCTTGTAATCTTGCTCTAACTTGCCTTGTTCCGGTGTTAGCGAAAACTTGTCTGTAGCCGGCACTTGTGGATTGTACACCAAATCCAGAGTTAAATTTGGGTTTTTTCGGTATCCCAACTGATTTAGCTTTTGCAGCGCCCGAATCGAACTGTCAAAAACACCGTTGCCGCGCATTTTGTCCACATTGTCAGCTTGGTAGCAGGGAAGCGACGCCACAATTCTGAGTTGGTGCTGCGCGCAATATTCGGGAATATCTTCAAAACCTTTTTCAAAGTAAATCGTCAAATTAGAACGAACAATAACCTCTTTACCTGCCGCCCTGGCAGCTTCCGCTAGCGGTTTAAAACCGTAAAGCATTTCGGGAGCACCGCCGGTGAGGTCAACAGTTTGAATTTGAGGAAAGCGGCGAATGATTTCAATTAATTGGTCGCAAATTTCCGGGGAAAGTTCTTCTGTTCGTGTCGGGCTAGCTTCTACGTGGCAGTGAGTGCAAGCGAGGTTGCAGCGTTTGCCGAGATTAATTTGTAAAACTGTAATCTGCTTTTTAGTTAAAGCTGAGTTGATTTTGCTTTTGAAAGGCGTAACTGCGGTCTGAATCATGTGCTAACCTTTTTGGTCTGTTCTCGCAACGAATGTAGAGGCGTTCCGACAAAACGCCTCTCATAATTTAGCACTAATTTTTTGGATTCGACAGCGACAAATTTTAACTGGTCGCTACAAAGTTAATTGAAACTCACATCTTGCACCATTATTAAAAACAGGCTTTCCGGCCTGTTCCACAGGAGAGGAATTTTGTTGTGGAACAGGCCGGAAAGCCTGTTCACAAAAGGCTTATTGACAATACTGCAAGAGCTGAGTTAAAACCGACAAGGCAAGAATTATAATTTTGGCACTAATCTTACTTTAGAGAGTCCACTAATGTTTCAACTCGTGCTTTAATTTCATCTCGAACGCGGTGAAAAGTTTCGATGGGTTGTCCGTCGGGGTCGTTGAGTTGCCAATCTTCAAACACTTCTCGCAATACCCACGCTTCGGGTAAATTCACGCCGCAGCCGCACAAAGAAATTACTGCATCGTAGTCTTCTGCATTGAATTCGCTTAATGGGTTTGATGTTTGATCGGTGATATCAATGCCGATTTCTGACATAACTTGAATTGCTGTCGGATGAACTCTGCTTGATTCTAACCCGGAACTGGTGACTCCAATCTTGCCGGCTCCGATGGTTTTAGCGAATCCTTCTGCCATTTGCGATCGGCAGGAGTTTCTTTTGCAAACAAACATTACTTTTTTCATGGTTTTGGTTGGTTGTTGGTTGTTAGTTGTTAGTTAGATGTTTCAAGGGCGCGATTTGCTACGTCGATCGCCTCTTTAGTGGCTTGTTCCTTGCGTTCGCTGTAGCGATCGGTCAAATAGTCGGTTTGCTCCCGCAACAGCAAGGTAAACTTGTACAGTTCCTCCATTACGTCGATCGCGCGATCGCGATACGGCGAATCCTTCATCGTCCCATCATCATTAAATTCCTGATAAGCTTTCGCAACCGAAGACTGATTTGGAATCGTAAACATCCGCATCCAGCGGCCCAAAATCCTCAAAGTATTAACAGCATTAAAAGACTGCGAACCACCGCTAACTTGCATCACCGCCAAAGTTCGGCCTTGAGTCGGTCTGACAGCCCCAATACTTAAAGGAATCCAGTCAATTTGGTTTTTCAGAATGCCCGTAATATTGCCGTGCATTTCTGGACTAGACCACACTTGACCCTCCGACCACAGGCTCAATTCCCGCAATTCTTGAACCT
Organism: Microcoleus sp. N9_A2; assembly: GCF_036701775.1. Taxonomy (NCBI): domain Bacteria; kingdom Bacillati; phylum Cyanobacteriota; class Cyanophyceae; order Oscillatoriales; family Microcoleaceae; genus Microcoleus; species Microcoleus sp. N9_A2. The sequence goes on from NZ_JAUBRH010000010.1 coordinate 158,050, forward strand.
TCGGATGCGTATCGGGAACGCTACCGTAAATCGGCAATTCCAGAGGATTAAAAAACCGAATTTCTGCACCGAAACCCTCAATAATTCTCGCCGATTCTTCCGCCAACAAGCGACTGTAAGAACGCTCTCTTAACGAGCCGTATAAAAACAAAATTCTCGGTTTGTGCGTAAAATTTGCCATGATGCTTTCAATTAAAATCCCGAAATCCGTTCGACAGTTCCCGATAAACTGCTACTGCTAATTGCGCTCCCCAAATCGGAGCCATCCAGTAAACCCAATGGTGTTCCCAAACGCCACTAATTAAAGCTGGGCCGAGAGAGCGCGCCGGGTTCATGCTCGCTCCGGTAATCGGCCCCATAAATGCAGCTTCTAAGCCTACAGTTAACCCAATTGCTATCCCGGCAAAGCCGATGTGAGCGCGTCTATCTAATCCCGAACCGAGGATAACAAACATTAAGATAAAGGTCAAAACAGTTTCTAAAATTAGAGACTGCAACCAGTTACCGTTAAGAGGGATAGTTGCACCGAGATTTGCTACTTCACCTAAAGTAATGAGCAGCACTTGAGAAGCTGCGATTGCACCCGCACACTGCCCTAAAACGTAAGGCAAAACTTTGTATTTTGGGAAAAAACCGCTCGCCCAAAATCCTAAAGTTACCGCTGGATTAAAGTGTGCGCCGCTGATGTGTCCTAGGGCGTAAATCATCGCAGTTACTACTGCACCAAATACAAAACTGACGCCTAAATGAGTTACGGAACCAGTGCTAGTTTTGTTAACCATCACCGCACCAGTGCCGGCAAAAACCAAAATAAATGTACCTAAAAATTCGGCGATCGCCTCTCGCCTGCAATCTGGCCGAGCACAACCTAACCTATGACCTGTTGCATCCATCGCTCTCAACTAATTTGTTCCATCCCATCATATCAATAAAATTTGATATGTCAATCCTCAAACAACCCATATCAGTATTTGAGTTATTAATAAATGTTGATGGGTTAACCCGCGTCGGAACAAGGGCGCGCCGGCAGGATCTGGCTGAAGCGGCGGTATTCGGCGAGATACTGTTCGAGGGCGACAAACTGGGTCAAATTGAGGCTGTAGTAAATCCAGCGCCCTTCTTGGCGGCTGCGAACTAAACCGGCTTCTTTTAGGGTTTTGAGGTGGAAAGAGAGTTTAGGCTGAGGGACAGAAAGTCGATCGCACAAATCGCACACGCACAACTCCTGTTCCCGCAGCAACTCCAGAATCTGAATCCGCAGGGGGTCAGAAAGAGCGTGAAAGCCAGCAGCAATCAATTTATCTGCAACAGGTAGCGCGATCGTCGAATTTTTAACCATAAATTACCCTTAAATTTTTATTCAAAAACTCCCGGTGCGATTTCTTGTTTTTACCGTTAGATTTTATCTGGTTATCCTTTGATGACAATCCCCAATCAACGGCGAACTCTTTCTCTTCTAGGACTAACGATTAATTCTTTTACCGATGCAACACCCAGTAAGCGCAGCCGCTGATTGCAGCAGCAATTGGCAATGTCAACATCCATGATAGTAGAATCTGATAGAAAACGCGCACATTAGCTTTTTTTGAAATCAATCCGACACCAAAGATTGAACCTACCGAAACATGAGTAGTAGAAACTGGAAGTCCATAGCGACTGGCAGCAATAACTAAAAATCCCGTCACTAAGTTTGCCACAAGTCCTTGACCAGTATTCATTGCTGTAAGCTTTTTGCTCATTGTTTCAGCCACTTTTCGAGCATTCAACAAACCGCCGATCGCCATTCCCACACCTACTGCTAAACTTCCCCACTGAACTGATATTGATTGGCCGACTAACATGAGTGAAACAATTTTCGGAGTATCGTTCAATCCTCTGGCAAAACTGACTATTCCCGCACTCATAAAATGGCAAACATCTACTAACTTTTGGCTGGAAATTTGTAAGAAATTTCCCAGGTATCTTTGCGTGCATTTATCTAGAGAATCGACGGCGACATCAGCGGTCGTGATGCACTTCAGTATGTTAGTTGCATCGGGCTGGGGAATGGGAATAATCTGTTGAATTGGACCAGCGCAAATACACCATTCTTTGTGGATTCCTAAATAAACTCGCAGGTAGCGAGACAGCGCATAAATTAAAGCTCCTAATGCAATCGCAATCATGGGACTCAGCAACAAAGGCATTAGAAAACTTTTCTGCAATGCTGTAAAATTAACTTGAGTACCAATTGCTACTAAACCTGCACCGACAAGCGCACCTGTAAGACCGTGAGTTGTGGAAATAGGGAATCCAGTTAAGGTAGCAAGAATAACGGTTAAACCCGCAGCGATCGCGACTGCCAAATGAAAATCTGTGCCATTGGCGATCGCGTCTGGAACTAGCCCTTTTCCCGAAAAGCTTTTTACCAGAGTTTCTGCTATAAAAATAGAAAATACTGAACCTGCAAAAGTTGTGATAGTTGCCCAACCAATTGCTGTTTTATAGTTCGTCGTCTGACTGCCAAATAGTGTCGCCACGCCTTTAAAATTATCATTAGCACCATTGCAGTATGCTAAAAAAAACGTAGCGATAAATAGCCCAATAAGTAACATTATCTTAATCAGAATAAGTGTGGTTTATTTGAAACTGTTTTTGACCGAGGCCACTACAGCACCGAATTTGATTGTATAGACACAGTTGCCTCAAATAAAATAATGAAAATATTAAGATTTCTTTGGGTAGTAGGCGAGCGATCGCGTCTTAATTTCGCGCAAGCAACATGGGCGCGATATTGAACGATACTATAATTAAGGCTCGGCGATCGCGGACGGTACGCTCAACCCACCCATTCACTTAGGATTCTCTACCCTTGCCGGCACATCAGTGAGTCCCGTCTTCTGCATCAGCGAAATCACCCCTATAGATAGAATTCCCCCAACAATTGCCCCAACAACTACCAGGATGATAAAGACTTTTTGCAGAGTTTTTTTAGTTGCCGGGTGGTACTGTCTCGGCAATGCTTCACCTTGCTCGTCAACTTCTTGCTCCAAGGGGTCTAGCGGATTGGAGGGATTTGAGTTAAAGGGATTGGGCGCTTGATTCATGGTTAGTTTGGGTTAAAGGAGATCGACAACTATTTTAACTTACGATTTAGCCTCGCAGCTTAAATAATACATTCTGGTTTTACTGAATACTCTATAAATTTTATTAAGATTGCTAAAATACGGATTAACCCGGTTTATTCAATAAACCGGGTTTTTCAACATACTAAAAGTTTTATGTCACGCTTCTGCTTTTGACAGGCGATCAAGAGAAATTGTTGCCGCCTGAGATACTTGAGAATTACTATCTTTTTCTAAGTATTTCAAAGCGGAAACGCTCTTAACACTCGGCAAATTGCCCAAAGCTTCCGCCAGCCTCTGGCGGATCAGCCAATCTTCCGACTGAGCAAAATTGAGGATGCGATCGATCGCCCCAATATCTTTAATTTCCCCCAAAGCCGAAATTGCCGCCTGCTGGATCACCACTTGCTCGCTGTCGAGAGCTTTCAGCAGCACATCGCGAGCCCGAGGATCTTTGAGATTCCCCAGAGAAACAGCAGCACTGAAGCGCACCAGCCATTGAGTATCTTCGTAAAAAGCCCGCACCAAAGCCTCAAAAGCTCTGATATCTTCCAGATAGCCCAAAGCACCCGCAGCGTCAGCGCGAATGCCGTAATCCGGGTCAGTTTCTAACAATTTGACTAGAATAGGATAGCACTCTGCTGTCGGTTTCACCCCGAGAGCAAACACAGCCATCGATCGCACCTGCAAACTTTCGTCGTTCAACACCTTTTTAATCAAAGGCACCGCCTCTGCAGCAGGCACATTCCGCAAGTTGGCCAAAGCCACCATTCGATCGGCGGAATTTTGGCTTTCTAACTTGGCTGCAATTTGCTCTAAGCTTAAAGTTGTCATTATCGGTAAATCTTGTAGTAAAACTTTACATTCGGGTTATTTTGATTATAGGAGAGTCTCAGGGGAAAAGCAGGCAGTAAAAACCGCCCTGCGTATTTGAGATGAGTAAGATTGCGGATAAGTGAGACGATTAATCTCAAGCTCAGATTGCGTGGAAATAATCAATGAGAAAGTTTATTATTTAAATCCCAAGCACAGGCGAGGTGTTTCTGCCGTTCCCTAAGGCTTTGCCCGATAGTTAGCCGCCCTCTGACAACCTGCAATCAACTATGCCGTTTTACCACCCGCCCTTTTACTCCTCAGCCTTAGAACAAGCGATCGATCGCTACCCCCTCACTGCCGGGCCAGAAACTTCCTTAGCAGTGGCGATCGCCCTGATGAGTCAGTTGCAAAACAGTTGTCCCCTAGTCAAAACACCTGTACCCTCAGACCGGGGGGCGATAACCGAAACATCCGCGCCGGAAAAGGTGCGGGCCCGCTGTGTGTTCGTCGTGCAGAACCAGCAGACTATTACCACAGGCAACTTATCCGACAACCCCAGCCGCGGACTGTTAATCGGCCTATTAACACCCGCCGACCTAGTGAGACTGATAGCTTCTGGCACAATAGACAGCCAGCACAAAGTAGCCCTGCACAAAATACCAATTTCCGAAGTGATGTCCCCGGTGTCGGTCTCCCTCACAGAATCCGATGACCAAGACGTGTTTACCGCTTTATCCTTATTTCGCCAGCACAAGATTCGCTATTTGCCGATCGTCAATCAATTTCGCCACTTGGTAGGAGTGCTGACGCGGGAAAGAATTCGCCAAGTATTGCAGCCTTCAAACATTCTTAAATTGCGGCGGGTAGCAGAATTAATGACTACGCCAATTACAGCGCCTCACACCGCCTCGCTGCTGAGGATAACCGAACTGATGTCAGAGCATCAAGTCAGTTGCGTAGTGATTACAAAAAACAAAGAATTAACAATGGAGAAGCCCAAAGATGACTATACCTCCATTTTTCACTATTCCTTTCACCAACCCCTGGGAATTATTACCGAATATGACCTTGTGCAGGCACAGTTTCTCGAACTAAATTTCGAGCAAACCCCAGCTCAAAAAGTCATGAGAACTCCCTTGCAATTTCTTCAACCTTCCGATTCCCTATGGACGGCGCACAAAGAAATGGAGCAGCAACAAGTGCAGCGGTTGGTCGTGTGCGGGGGACGCGGAGAACTGTTGGGAATTATTACTCAAACCAGCTTGCTCAGAGTCCTCGACCCCACCGAAATGTACCGAGTTGTCAAACAGTTGCAGCAGTCGGTTTATCAATTGCAAGCCGAAAAAGTAGAACTGCTGCAAAGCCGCAACGCCAAACTAGAACAGCAGGTGCGGGAACGGACGGCAAAACTCCATGAACAATTGCAGCGCGATCGTCTGTTAACTCACATTTCCTTGCGGATTCACCAATCCTTAAACCTCGAAGAAATTCTCCACGCCAGCGTCGATGAAGTCCGCCAAGTTTTGCAAGCTGACCGAGTAGCAATCCTGCATTTAGAGTCCAGCAATTACGGCATTGTAGTGGCAGAATCCGTTGCCGAAAATTGGCCTTCAATCTTGGGAGAAATCATGCCCGATAATATTTGGCAAGAATCTGCTTCGGTGATCGAACAGGAAATTTATGCCGTCCCTGACATTGACCAAGCCAGTTTGAGCGCCGAAAAATATGCCCGGTTCCAGCAATCGCAAATCAAAGCTTATTTGATTGTACCAATTTTGCAAGACGGCAATTTGTGGGGAATGATGTGTGTCCATCAGTGTTCCCAATCCCGTCAGTGGCAACCTTCGGAAGTGGATCTGCTGCTGCAACTGGCAACTCAAATCGCGATCGCCATTCAGCAAGCCCAACTCTATCAGCAAGTCCAAAATCTCAACACCGACCTCGAACGCCAAGTCCAAGAACGCACCGCCGAATTACAGCAAAAAGTTCACGAACTCCAGCATTTAAACGTCCTCAAAGATGAATTTCTCAGCACCGTTTCTCACGAACTGCGGACGCCTTTAGCTAATATAAAAATGGCTATTCATATGCTGAGAATTTCTCCCACACTCGATCGACGCCAGATTTACCTAGAAATTTTAGAAACAGAATGTACTAGAGAAACAGATTTGATTAATGCTTTGCTAGATTTGCAGCGGCTCGAAGCCGCAACTTGTCCGATCGACCTCGAACCAGTAAACTTAGAAGTCTGGCTGCCTACTATTATCGACCCGTTTTACACCCGGGCCCACGACCGCCACCAGGATTTGCGAGTAGAGTGCGATCGGCACCTCCCCACGATCAGTTCCAACCGCGCTAGTTTGGGACGAATTTTAGCCGAACTCCTCAACAATGCCTGCAAATATACGGCTAATGACGGCGAAATTTCTCTGAAAGTCAAGTGCAAAAACGGAGACGACGAACAAGGAGGACAAAGGACAAATTCGCGACAAGCAAGTGCTGTGGCTTCAGAAATCCAATTTACACTCAGCAATCAATCGTCCATTTCCATAGAGGAATTGCCTCGAATTTTTGAGAAATTTTATCGAGTTCCCAACGCCGATCCTTGGAAACAAGGAGGTACAGGTTTGGGTTTAGCTTTGGTTCAAAAACTTGTCGAACAGTTGCAGGGAAAAATTGAGGTTGAAAGCAGGAATGGCTGGACTAATTTTATCGTCACATTTCCTACCAACCCGGATGGAAATTAGTCGGCCATCAGTCAATTTTAGATTTTAGATTTTAGACTTCGGCCTAAGAGGTTCGGCGAGCGCGAGCGTCAAGTCGCGCTCAGTCGAACGATTTTAGATTTTAGATTTACTCCACAGACAAATCTGGGAGCTTGAACAAGAGTCTAAAATTTTGGGAGTTCCATGACTGCTGTCGGGGGCTTGTATCCTTTTTTTGGGGGTCAGCTTTTTTGGGTGTCACTCTTTTTTAGGAGCTAGTTTGCGGATAGGAGACGGTGCTGGTGCCAAATTCAAATATTCATCTTTATCTTCAACAACTGAGGCTCTAGATGCTGGATACTTCTTGCGTTTAGAGGCATGATTCGCAACTGTGCCCAAGCATGGTATGCCAAAATTTTCTAATTGACTGAAAACTTTTTGGACTACAGAAAATGGGACTTGGTGAATTGCTACAACCATCAGTATGCCATCGGTGCGCGCCGCTAAAAAATTCGCATCTTTACTATCCGCCAGCGGCGGCGTATCGTAGATAACTAAGTCAAATTTTGCCTGAAGTTCTTCCATTAAATACTGCATCTGAGATGATGCCAGCCGTCTGGCAGTACCAGGCTCCGGGAGACCGGCAGTTAATACAAAAAGATTATCTGCTAGATGCGATCGTTGGATAATTTCATTGGGTTCGTTTTTATGGTCGAGCAAGTGGCTCAATCCCTTGACATTAGGCAGTTCCAACAGCAAGTGCAGGCTGGGCGAATGCAAATTCGCGTCTACTAACAGCACTCGCTGACCCGCCAGCGCTGCCACGTGAGCTAAGTTTAAAGCAACGGTAGATTTGCCTTCGCCAACTGTAGCCGAACCAATTGCCAAAGAGCTAATCGTTCGATTTGAAGAAAGAAAGCGGATATTAGTATAAAGAGAGTCAAAAGCTTCTATAAATTCCGCAGCATTTTTCTTATTACCCTTTTTTCCTTCAAGATAAGCATAGGCATTCGCAATAGAAGGCGGCAATTTTCTAGCATTTTTGTCAAGAGGAATTGCTCCCAATAAAGGCACTTCAACCGCATCTTTAACGTCATCAGCACAGTAGAAAATATTGCGAAACTTTTCAATGAGGATAGCCGATCCCAGACCCAACACGAGCGCCCCAATAACTGCCATTAAAAATTTGTTTTTATTTTTCGTGGCAACTGGAAGCAGCTCGCCCTTCTCATCTCGCGGTATCCGTGGTTCCGAAATTATTTCCCAAGGTACTTGGCTTTGAGCTGCTTGGACGCGCAGATTTTCCCGCTGGCTTAAAAGTTGATCGCGGGTGCGGGCGGCTACTTCTAATTGCTGTTGCAGTTCGTTGTAGCGGCGGGCTATGGTGGGGAATTCTGTTGCTTGTCGGTTTAAATTATTTTTAGTTTGGCTGATTGCCTGACGGCGAGCTTCTAAGACTTCAACTTGGTTAGCAGTATCAACCAATTGTTTAATCAAGCCTATGCGAATAGAATTTTGAAAATTCTGAACTTTAGAATTAGCTTGGGTGCCTACTAAATTTTGCCCCAAAATTCGAGCAGTTTGCTGGTTGAGCAAAGCTACTAAATTTGCCCGCTTGCGCTCTAAAGCTTCCACTATAGGGTTAGCAGATTTAAAACGAGCTGTTTCTACAGCAATCTGACCTTCTACTTCCTTAACCTTGGTCAGCAACTCTTTATATTGAGGTTCTTCGCTTAAAGCGGAAGCAGCAATAGCTTCATTGGGTGTAAAATCTAATTGTTTTTGCAAGTTAGCGTACAGCGTTTTCTGTTCTTGCAGTAGCCTTTGAGTTTCTAACTCTAAAGTTTCTACGGTGCGAACTTGCGCGATCAATTGCGCGCCTTGTTCTTGAGGATCGGTAATCTGTTGCTGCTGCTGTATCACCTGTAACTCCGACTTCAGGTCATTTACGCGCTTGTTGAGTCCCGGAAGCTGGTCTTCAATAAATTTAACACCTTCACCAATCCTAGTCTTGCGTTCATCAAGACTGTACTTTAAATATTTCTTTTTAGTTTCTTGTAAAACGAACTCAACTAATTTAGGATCATTCCCCATGAAGCGAACTTCCAAAATTTTAGTCAGCGTCCTCTCATCTTCTCCCAGTCGCATAACCACTAATTCTTTTTGAAGAATTTTCTCGGTAACTGTTGGATATCGTTTTTGGACTTGTTTAACAATAGCCGACAGCATCTGAGGACTCTGGAGAATTTGAAGTTGAGTTGCGTAGTCCAAACTAAAAAAATCTCTACTAGGTACTCCTCCCCCCTCGCCGCGATTGGCTAGGGCAGCGGGGTCAGCAATTCTTGCCTCCGTTGTCACTGGTTCCACTAGCATCCGAAAATCGCCTTGATATGTTTTCTGGCCTCCCTTGATCTGATAAGCAACTCCACCACCTACTATACCTATAATCCCAATAATGATGAGGGCTTGTCGCTGAAAAGTCCTCAACAACGGCTTTAGATTCAATCCTTTCTGAGGCTGCGCGCTTAACTCTTCTCCCTCGTCAACGGAAAATTGCTGCACCTGTCGGCTCTGGTTGCTAATGGGTACGATATGAGCGTCCTGTTCTCTTTCCATGTTGACCTCTTGGATATTTTGTGGGTAAAATCAGCTTTCTTCTGCAAGCCTTCGGGTTGATACTTTGAGCATTGGCTTAAGGATATCACACGAAATTATTGGTTGGTCGAGCCCACTTCCTTCTAATAGTTCTCACTACTTTCACATAGTATACAAAAATAACTAAATCCCTATGCTATGCCGGCGGCAAAAGTTCTTTTACAACTGCTGGAGAGTTATATCAGGCTGCATTTGGCTCTGCTGCGTTGTGCTTGTATTTAGGGTTTCCGGGCGACGAAGCAAACTTTTTCAGGTGTCGCTCAGCTTCGCGACAGGGGGTTCAATAACTTTACCAAACTTTTACAATTGACCGTAACACCTCAGCCGCCGCTTGCGCTGGTATTGGTTTGTCCTCTATACCATTTTTCGGTTCGCAGTCCACGGCAGAAGCACTTGTTAACTTACGCGCTAACTGACCGGCTAAAAAGTTTTGCATTTCCCATGTAGATATAATTAGCCACATTCAGCAGATTTTTGGGAACGGCAACTAATCGAATCAATTTCCTAGAAAAATCTGTTTCTTCTTTTAATTATAAGCTTTTTGAGGAGCTGGATGACTGATTAAGTTTATATACTTAATTGACAGCTGCGATTATATCACTAACTCATCTCTATAGTGCGCGAAAGACATAAAATTTAATAATTTGTGTTTTCAGGCTCGATCGACATCTCGAACAACTCAAGCCTTGTGGGTTTTTCTACCGGGGCGGATGGCGCTGGGCGATTTATGCTTTTTCGTAAAAAACTAGGTTTCTGCGTTCCGGGGCTATTACTAAAACTATCGCTTTGATTCGCCCTCCGAGCAAGTTATAGCAATCCTTTCGGGAAACGCGCAACGGGCTTTTTTTTGAATTAACCGATGCAATAAGAAGATGACACATGGTCAAAGAAAAAAAAGAGTTTGCACAGGATGGGAGGATTGCTATTGATCACGCTCTGATTAGCTATCGGTAGTTGTTAGTTTTTGATTTTACTAATTACCAACTACTCCTTATTAGCGATTACTGATTTTGTGCTTTTCTTTCTCGAAGTTTCAACAATATTTCTGCATGAACTTCGCGGGTTATAGGATAAAAATATGTAAGAATCATGCCAGCAATTAAAGCAATTGTGGGCAGTGGCCCGATCGCAACTCTAATCGCAAACAGTGCAGAATCTGGCTGTACGGGTGCCGGCTGGCCCGGAACTGTAGATAGAAATCCAGCTCTTTCTAATGCTTGACCTACCAACCACAAACCCCCTGCCAATCCGATTTTTTGCAGCAGTACCATAAACGAATAGAAAACGCCTTCGCGTCTTTCTCCTGTTTGCAGTTCGTCTAGTTCGATCACATCCGGTATCATCGACCAAGGTATTAGATAAGCAGTGGAAACTCCGACACCTGCCATGACTGCTAATAAGTACATCTGCAATACTTGTCCTGGTTGGAGGAAAAACAGTCCAGCTTGGGCAATAATCCACAAACTCATGCCCATAAAATATACGGCTTTTTTGCCGTATCTCTCGCTGAGTTTACTCCAAACAAATAGCATGATTAATGCAGTGCCTTGAACTGCGATCGCCACCAAGCTAAAAACGTACTGGGGCTGTTGCATCCAGTTAACAACAAAGTAGGGAATAATAGTAGCCGTCAACTGCACTCCCAGCCAAGAAAAAAGATAAATTCCAATGACGTACAAAAAAGGGCGATTGCTAAATGCAATCTGCAACTGTTCTTTTAGTGGCAAGGATGTAGAATTATCTAGTTCGCCGTTTTCTAATAGTTGGGCTGCGACGTGCTTGCGAGTTCCCAAAACGCACCAGTACAAAGGCAAGACAGAGATAACTGCACAGATTGCACCTAATACTAAATATTGTTGATTGGGGTCATTTTCAAATACACGAAAGATAATTAGGGCTAAGATTAATGAAAAGATGCTGCCGCCAATGGAGAAAGCAAACCGAAAACTATTAAGGCTAGTGCGTTCGTTGTAGTCTTGAGTAAGTTCTGGAGTCAGGGCAGTGTAGGGAAGATTGACAGCCGTGTAGGCGGTGTTGAACAAAATGCTGATCGCAACATAGTACCAAAATAACACTGTGTGATTCGTGCTAGGTACAATCCACTGCAATAAGAAGAATATGCCGAAGGGAATGCCACCATATATTATCCAAGGATATCGGCGGCCCCAAGGGTGAGAAGTGCGATCGCTCAATACCCCCACAATCGGGTCATTTATGGCATCCCAAACCTTGCCAACTACCAAAATATTGCTGGCTAAGCCGGCAGGTAAACCAGCGACATTGGTAAAGAAAACTAGGAGGTAAAATGCCAAAACATTAGCGGTAATTGCCGGGCCGAGGTCGCCGGCACCGTAAGCTAATTTTGTCGAGAGGCTAAGTTTTTGTGTTGCGGGGTTGTTGGCGGCTGGTTGAGGCCCGGAAGTGTTGCTCATAAACTTTGATTTCGGGGTTATTTTGCAGGTGGGGGCTTTGTAGTAGGAGTATAACTCGCGCTAGACCCGAATACGCAATTTTTTGTAGCGATCGGGATTATTCTGAAGAATTGATAATTGGTAATTGATAATTGGTAATTTATAGGTTGGTGGGGGCAGGTTTACGAGATTATTGGTTTTAGGCAATTATTTTTGGTAAAACCTGCCCCTACTTAAGGAAACAGTTGCGAAATCTGAACTTCTATTTCTGGAAATGCCAGCATTGACAAAAAAATATCTTCATTAAATACTGTTTCTGATCGGTAGTTTGCCTCGCCCGGTTCGCGAAAAACATAAACTTGCCGCGTGTTAACATCAAGTATCCAATAATCAGTAATTCCCGCTTTAGCATAAGCCGATGCTTTCCGCTTGCGGTCTGTTTCTAAGGTCGTGTCAGCTATTTCTACTAATAACAAAATATTGTCGGGCGCGGGATGAAAATCTTGGTAAAGCCGAGGGTCGATTTGCACGCTCAGCAATATCCGGTTCTGGTTCTGAATTATAACGAAAGAGCGATCGGGTATTGAATGCGAATTCAAGCAAGTCCTGCCAGCAGACTTCTGAGATAGTAGGCTGCACAGAGGTTAGTTGCTGCGTGGGGAGGATTTTTTGCACTCATTGAAATAATTTGCCCGTCAATTAATTCGACTCGTTCATCGGGATTGAGAATGCCAGTTTCGGTCAGGCGGCGGTATTCGTCTACAGTCCACAAGCGTAAATCTGTTACAGTCATGGCACAATTTCCTTTGGCGATATTATCTATTATCGATTCACATTCTAGTTTTTCTTAAATTACTCGGTCAACAATCTAGATTTTGTTGTAATTGCTCCCACACACCACAAAATGGCATTGACAATTTCCGATCGCTGAATATCTTCTGTGTATAAAAAACTTGCAAACTCTTCCTCAATATTCAAATGGTCTGCAAAATCATAAAGTATGCGCTTGTATTCCGTTGGCATCGGTATTAAAGTAGCTTTCACTAAATCGAAAAGCGCGTTCAAACAATTGAGGATAGTAGCTGACTCGTCAAAATCTTCGGCATCGAGCAAGTACAGCGTTTCTGCAATGTCGCAAATAGCGTCTATTTGTGTGGGTGGGTTTCCCAGTTCGCTGACATCGATATTGCACAATTGGAGAGCGTTAATCGCTAGTTCTGGACGGGTAAAAAATACAAGTTGACCGCCGGCTACTAAGGGCGGCTCTTGTTCTCCATAGACAATTAGAGTATATAGATTTGGTATTTCGGTGCCGGGGTCGATCCGGAAACCGAACAGCCACAACAATTTTTCTGTATTGGGGTTCGCTGTTTGCAGTGTTGTTGGGAAATTTTTTGGTTCTGACATGAATTTTTAATCCCTATAATACGCTCTTAAACTCGGTTTCTACGCATTTTTTTGGTTGGATGGAGAAATCTACAGAGAAACCTGGTTTATAAGGCAAGAGTGCGTAATCTTTTTTATCCTATAAATTCTGCTGGATTATGTCGCAGCATTCGGCAACTGTTGCTCTTTTTTCCATTGCTGCTACTAGGGCTTCGTAAGCTGATTTGTGGCTTTCGATCAGGTTTTTTGCTCGCAGCAAACCCCAGTTTTGTTTGAGTTGAATCTCGGAACAGGGACGGCGCAGTTGTGTTAAAATTGCGCTAATTTTGGTGCGGTCTTCTGCTCCTCCTTCTGCACTGCCGTAAACAAATTTTTCGGCGACTATTCCGGCCATCCACACGGTGCAGTATTGGTCTAAAAGTTGGGCGGAAAGTGTGCCGCTTTGGAGTTGAGATGCTAATTGTTCGTCTTCAAATCGGACGCCGCCTTGGGCTGTTTGACCTTGTTTAAATGCTTCCCAAGCGTTGAGGGCGTAGCTGGTTACGGGAATTCCCAATAGGTGGGCAACTAGGAAGTGTCCGGCTTCGTGGTGAAGGATACGATCGCGCTTTTGTTTGGAAGTTCCTCCCAGCCAATCTAATAAAATAGTACCGCCTTGACCTTGCCACTGGAAACTGTCAAGGGTGGCTAACCCCAACAGGCAAAAAGTGGCGATCGCAGGTACGGCTTCTGGCAAGTTGAATAGGGGCCCCAACAATATTGAAACGGTGATGGCAAAGATAGAAATAGCGATAATATTCAAAGAAGTGTCTTTCATAATTGGGAATTGGTAATCGGGAATTTGTAATAGGGAATTGGTAATGGGAATGGGTTTTAGAGGTAAACTCAGGTACGATCGCGCGATCGGTTTGGCAGCGTCGGGTCGATCGCAGCGCCCGGACTTCCGACAAAAACACCATCTTCCAGTTTGACTGAAAATTGCCGCTCCGAAGCCACCGATATTAAAAAGACATTAAAATAAATCAAAGTCCAGTAAAAGTGTTAGTGGAATCCTTCATGTCAGTTTTGGCAGCGATCGCAGTTTTAGGTATCTTGATTGTCGTTCACGAACTCGGCCACTTCTTGGCGGCGAGACTTCAACACATCCACGTCAACCGTTTCTCCATCGGTTTCGGGCCCATCCTCTGGAAGTACCAAGGCCCGGAAACTGAATACGCCCTCCGCGCCTTTCCCCTGGGAGGTTTCGTGGGTTTCCCGGACGACGATCCAGACAGTACAATTCCCCCAAATGACCCGAATTTGCTCAAAAATCGCCCCGTGCTCGATCGGGCGATCGTCATTAGTGCAGGGGTAATTGCCAACTTGATTTTTGCTTACTTCCTGCTGGTGGTGCAATTGGGTACTGTCGGCGCGGCAGAAATGAACTATTTACCGGGAGTTAAAGTCCCCGAAGTCGCTGCGGAAGTCAGTTCGGCCGCGAAACAAGCGGGAATTCGATCGGGCGACGTTGTTCTTTCTGTTGACGGCAAGGAATTGGGCGCTTCCCGCGAAGCAATCAAATTATTGGTCACAGCAATCCAAGATCATCCCAACCAACCCCTAGCGTTGGAAATTCAGCGCCAAGAACAAAAATTTGTGGTGACAGTAACTCCTGAACTGTCGCCCGACGGCAAAGGTCGCATTGGCGTGCAACTAACTTCTAACGGCACTGTCGTGCGGCAGAGGGCCGGATTTGTAGAGGCGTTTAGCAAGGCCGCCAAAGAATTTGAGCGGATTGTGGTGCTGACGGTTCAAGGTTTCGGGCAGTTACTTAGCAATTTCAGCCAGACTGCCGACAAGTTGTCCGGGCCTGTGGCGATTGTGGCGATTGGTGCAGGGATTGCGCGATCGGATGCTGCGAGTTTGTTTCAGTATGCGGTGTTAATTAGCATCAATTTGGCTGTGATTAATATCTTGCCTTTACCTGCTTTGGACGGCGGTCAGCTAGCTTTTCTCTTGATAGAAGGACTGCGGGGCAAGCCTCTACCAAACCGCATTCAGGAAAATGTCATGCAGACTGGTTTGGTGTTGTTGCTGGGTTTGGGAATTTTCTTGATTATTCGCGATACTGCTAATTTGACTGGGTTTGATTTGCGAAATTTCATGCAATAGTAAATGAAGGCAGAGGGAAGAAGGAAGTTCGGCAACGGATTCTGTAACGGATGTAACGGATGTAACGGATTTCAGGAAGAAGGAAGTTCGGCAACGGATTCTGTAACGGATGTAACGGATGTAACGGATGTAACGGATGTAACGGATTTCAGGAAGAAGGAAGAAGGAAGAATTATCCCTACTTTTCCCTTTTCCTATTTTCCTGTTTTTCCCTCTCCTTTTTTTCCTCCGCCAGCGAGGCAGATCCTCTGGTTATGGGTTCCCCGGTCGTGCCTGGAAGTTAAAAACAAATAACAAATGACTAATGACTACTGACTAATGACTAATGACTACTGACTAATGACTAAAAAGTTAAGTTTAAAACAACGATCGCTAGAAATTCTGATTCGCCTCAAACGCCTCTATCCAGAAGCTCCTTGTACTCTCAACTACGAAACTCCCGTGCAGTTGCTGGTGGCGACGATTCTCTCGGCTCAGTGTACGGACGATCGAGTAAATCTGGTAACGCCGGCTTTGTTTGAGCGTTTTCCCGATGCGGTTGCTTTGGGAAATGCTGATTTAGAAGAATTGGAACGTCTCGTGCGATCGACTGGTTTCTATCGCAATAAGTCTAAAAATATTAAAGGTGCTTGTTGGGCGATCGTCAATAAATTTAACAATCAAGTGCCGCAGCGGATGGAACTGCTGCTAGAATTGCCCGGAGTTGCCCGCAAAACAGCTAATGTCGTTCTCGCTCACGCTTTTGGTATTAATATGGGCGTGACGGTAGACACTCACGTCAAACGTTTGACTCAACGCTTGGGATTGACCGAACATACCGATCCTACACGGATCGAACGGGATTTGATGATATTGTTGCCGCAGCCGGATTGGGAAAATTGGTCGATTCGGTTGGTTTATCACGGCAGGGCGGTTTGTAATGCCAGAAATCCGGCTTGCAATATTTGCGAACTTGCAGATTTGTGCCCTTCTGCTAATAGTTAGGTATTGCACAAATGTTAAGTACAGGCAAGATGCCTGTACCACAAAAAAATGAGTTATTGCAGATTTGTGCCCTTCTACTAATAGTTAGGTGTTGCACAAATGTTAAGTACAGGCAAGATGCCTGTACCACACAAATGTTGAATAATTGTGGAACAGGCATCTTGCCTGTTGCCAAAAATGTTGAATAATTGTGGAACAGGCATCTTGCCTGTTACTAAAAATCTGGAGTTATGGTGGAAAAGGCATCTTGCCTGTTACTAAAAATCTGGAGTTATGGTGGAAAAGGCATCTTGCCGGTTGCTAAAAATCTTGTTAAGAAAAAAAGTAATTCAAATAAAAGCGATCCGAAATGACCAAAATATAGTAAAATAGTAGATTGTGATTTATCTAAGGATATCAACAGATTATGGCTAAGAAGAGCATGGTCGAGCGCGAGAAAAAGCGCCAGAGACTCGTAGACAAGTACGCCGACAAGCGGGAAGACCTGAAAGACCAGTTTGACCAAGCTAACAATCAGATGGACAAAATGGCGATTCACCGCCAACTACAACAGCTACCCCGCAGCAGTTCGCGGACTCGCTTGCGGAACCGCTGCTGGGCAACTGGACGGCCCAGAGGTTACTATCGTGACTTCGGACTGTCTCGCAACATGATGCGAGAAATGGCTCACGAAGGTCTTTTGCCCGGTGTTGTGAAGTCTAGCTGGTAGCACGAGAAAGAAGGAAGTTCGGCAACGGATTCTGTAACGGATGTAACGGATGTAACGGATGTAACAGATGTAACGGATGTCAGGAAGAAGGAAGGAAGGAAGGAAGGAAGAAGAAAAAAACTCACAATTAATCGGCAGGATTAGGTTTGGGGTTGATTTTTGTTTCAGACTTATGAGTTAAATTTTCCTCCTTCTTGCTTCACTGGCCACAGCATTTATCGATGCCGAGACTTTCGAGTAACAAGTCGCTGACGGCATTGGCGATCGCAAATTCGCCGTAGAAGCTTTTAGAAAAATCATAGGCCTGCATTTCGGTGACGATCGCAATTACGAGGCTGCCCACGTCATTTTCGCCTTCCATGCGCTGGCGGACATAGATTTGGGCAGCCCTTTTAGCTATTTGCTGGTTGGCTGCTTCTGGGATAAACTCGGAGTCTAGCCATGCCAGCAGCGTTTGTTGAAGCCATTGGCCTTCTTGCTCAGGGTTTTTGGCGGGCGGTAAGGTAATAGGTTCGATGGTTTCAGACATGATTATTCCTAATTGCTAATGTTGACTTTGAAAAGTTAACTGACAAATGACAACTGATAAATATATGCAATATGATATACCGACAATTATACAAGGATATGCACAAGGCTACTTCTTGATGGCAAATGACGGCGAGGAAAGTTTGGGGTGGTATTCGAGCCGGCAGCGGGCGCTGATTCCCCTAGATGAAAGATTTACCTATCCGAAATCCCTGCGTCGCCAAATCAATCAAAATCGATTTTCGGTGGCTGTGAACCGCGATTTTGGGGCGGTGGTTGAGGGTTGTGCCGATCGCGAAACGACTTGGATTTCTAAGGAGCTCAAGCAGATTTACTGGGGTTTGTATGAGGCCGGTTGGGCTTACAGCTTCGAGACTTGGTGCGGCGACGAATTGGCGGGCGGTATTCTCGGATTGTCGATCGGCGGTGCGTTTATTGGGGAGTCGATGTTTTACCGAATTCCCGAGGGTTCTAAGGTGGCGATGGTGAAGCTGGTGGAGAGATTGCGCGATCGATCTTATCTGATGTTCGACGCTCAAATGAACAATCCGCACTTGGAAAGATTCGGAGCTTATACTATTAAGGAAAAACAGTACAACACTTTTTTGCAAGCAGCTTTGAAGCGCCGCTGTTCGCTATTGTGAACATTCTTGTCAGGCAAATAACACTGCCGCATTCTGACCCGATATACCTACTTCAAATAATAGTATAATCAAGCATAGATACTTCTCGGAGACAACCACAATGCAAGTCACAACCGAAGAAATCATTTATCCATCCAGCGACGGTCAACCAATGGCAGAAAGTACAATTCAATACAAATTAATTGTCACCATCAAAGAAGGTTGCGAATCGCTGTTTCAAGATGACCCCAACGTGTTGGTAGCAGCCGATTTACTCTGGTATCCGGTTGAGAGAAGAAATGACATTTCTCAAGCACCAGATACGATGGTAATATTTGGTAGACCAAAAGGCGAGCGCCGTTCCTACCTACAATTTGGCGAAGATAATATCCCTCCCCAAGTCGTCTTTGAGATTCGCTCCCACAACGACAGCAACACAAAAATACACAAAAAACTTTCATTTTACAATCGCTATGGAGTTGAGGAATATTACCTTTACGACCCCGAAATAAATGAGTTGGCAGGTTGGCAAAGAATTGAAGGAACCTTAGAACCAATTGAACCAATGGAGGGATGGATAAGTCCGAGACTGGGAGTGCGGTTTGAGTTACCAGAATCAGGGTTAGAAATTTATAAACCTGATGGAGAAAAGTTTCTTTCCCCTTCCGAAATAAATGCAGAGCGACTACTAGAGCGAGAACGTGCCGAAGAAGCCTCGCAGCGCGCCGAACAAGCCTCGCAGCGGGCCGAACGTTTAGCCGCCAAACTGCGCGAATTAAACATCGACCCAGATAGCATATAAGCCCAAACAACGAGTAGAAACCCGGTTTTTTAAAGAAATCGGGTTGCTGCAGATTGCAGTTATTTACTTTTTTCAGGGCGAACGGGGAGATTTGGTCGATCGCCCCCCAGCTCAAATTACCTATACTACAATATATAATACATATATTTGAGCCAAAATCCTTGGAGCTCAGAAAAATCCGAATCGAAGCCCCTTGAATGTGCCAAAATGTTCAAGCAAACATTAGTAAATCCTACACGGAGCAATTGTTGTGGATTCCAGATATAACCCCCAATCCATAGAAGAAAAATGGCAGCAGACATGGGCTGAGCAAAACTTAGACCAGATGCCAGAAGATACCCAAAAGCCTAAATTTTATGCCTTATCCATGTTCCCCTACCCGTCGGGAAACCTGCACATGGGACACGTCCGCAACTACACAATCATCGATGTAATTGCCAGACTCAAGCGGATGCAAGGCTATCGCGTACTCAATCCAATGGGATGGGACGCTTTTGGTTTGCCCGCAGAAAATGCCGCCATCGAGCGCGGAATTCCCCCCGCACAATGGACTTATCAAAACATTGCCCAAATGAAAGGCTTATTTCGCCGTCTGGGTATTTCTTTCGACTGGACAAAAGAAGTTACAACTTGTTCTCCTGATTATTATCGGTGGACTCAATGGATTTTCTTGCAATTTTTAGAAGCAGGATTAGCTTATCAAAAAGAAGCCGCAGTTAATTGGGACCCCATAGACCAAACAGTCTTAGCAAACGAACAAGTAGATAACGAAGGTCGTTCCTGGCGTTCCGGTGCCAAAGTCGAGCGCAAATTATTGCGGCAGTGGTTCCTCAAAATTACCGATTACGCTGAACAGTTATTAAACGACTTAGACAAATTGCCAAATTGGCCAGAAAGAGTCAAATTAATGCAAGCCAACTGGATCGGCAAATCAGTCGGCGCTTACTTAGAATTTCCGATTGTCGGAATGGATGAAAAAATCCCCGTTTTCACCACACGTCCCGATACAGTTTACGGCGTTAGTTACCTTGTTTTAGCGCCGGAACATCCATTAACTAATGGCGTTACTACACCAGACAGAAAAGCAGCCGTCGAAACCTTTGTTAAAGAAGTTGCACTGCAAAGCGAGATCGATCGCACAGCCGAAGATAAACCAAAGCGCGGCATCCCCACAGGCGGCAAAGCAATCAATCCTTTCAACGGCGAAGAAATCCCCATTTGGATTGCCGATTATGTGCTGTACGAATACGGCACCGGCGCAGTTATGGGAGTACCAGCCCACGACACGCGAGATTTCAAATTTGCCAATCAATATCAACTGCCAATTAAAGTAGTAATTGTCGCAGATGATGAAGTTCCGCTGACGGAAGCTTACACCGAACCAGGAATTATGATTAATTCCGAAAGCTTCAACGGCATGGATTCAATTAAAGGCAAAGCAGCAATAATTAAAGCTGCCGAAAATTCAGGTTGTGGCAAAGCGCGAGTGCAATATCGCTTGAGAGATTGGCTAATTTCTCGCCAGCGTTATTGGGGCGCTCCGATTCCGGTAATTCACTGTCCTAATTGCGGAACAGTCCCAGTTCCGCAATCTGATTTACCCGTATTGTTGCCGGAAAATGTACAATTTACTGGTAAAGGTTCGCCCTTGGGAAAGATGCCAGAATGGGTAAACGTTCCTTGTCCAAGTTGCGGGACTCCGGCGCAGCGGGAAACGGATACGATGGATACTTTTATGGATTCATCGTGGTATTTTTTGCGCTATCCTGATGCTCAAAATCAAGAGCAAGTCTTTGATTCTGCGAAGACGAATGATTGGATGCCAGTTGACCAATATGTCGGCGGGATCGAGCACGCAATCCTCCATTTATTGTATTCGCGGTTCTTTACTAAGGTTTTGCGCGATCGGGGTTTAATCAATTGCGATGAACCATTTAAACGCCTATTAACTCAAGGCATGGTGCAAGCAAAAGCCTACAAAAATCCTGTGACTGGCAAATACGTTGCTGCATCAGATGTAGACCAAGAAAATCCTAAAGATCCGCAAACTGGCGAAGCTTTGGAAGTCTTCTACGAGAAAATGTCCAAATCCAAATACAATGGCGTTGACCCCTTGGAAGTTATGGGCAAATATGGGGTAGATACGGCGCGAATGTTTATTTTATTCAAAGCGCCGCCAGAGAAGGATTTGGAGTGGGATGACGCTGATGTGGAAGGGCAATTTCGCTTTTTAAATCGCGTTTGGCGATTGGTGACAGAGTTTGGTTCACCCCCCGCTGCCCCCCCTTGCGAAGGGGGAGAGGAAGAGGTTTTAAGTAAACCTGAGAAGGATTTGCGGCGGGCGATTCACACTGCCATTAAGGAAGTGAGCGAAGATTTGGATGGCGATTATCAGTTCAATACTGCTGTTTCTGAAATGATGAAACTCAGCAATGCTTTGCATGATGCTAAATGTAAAGATTCGCCAATTTATGCAGAAGGAATCAACACTTTGATTCGCTTGTTAGCGCCTTTTGCGCCGCATATTGCTGATGAATTATGGCATAATACTGGTAACAGTGAATCGGTGCATACGCAAACTTGGCTGAGTGTGGATGCTTCTGCATTAGTTACCGATGAAATTACGCTGGTAATTCAAGTTATGGGCAAGACTCGTGGCACAATTCAAGTGCCTTCAGGTGCTGATAAAGCTGCTTTGGAAAAGTTTGCTCGCGAGTCGGAAGTAGCCAAGCGTCACCTGGAAGGTAAGGAGATTAAAAAGGTAATTGTGGTGCCTGGAAAGTTGGTTAATTTCGTGGTTATTTGAGTGTAAAAGTCTGTACTTGTCAGTCATATATCACTGCTACGCTACACAAATACAACCTAATCTTCTTTAAGGATTGACAGGGCAACTATTCTTTACTGCGAGAGTAGACAAGTTGCCCTTTTCTAACTAAGTTTAAGGGAATTTTAGGATTGTTTAGCGGTTCGTTTCTTAGCCTCACCTTTTCTTCCCATTCTTTAAATTTAGGTTCCAGCATTTCAGGTGTAAGTTTATAAATCTCTTTGAGAGTTATGCCTTCATACAGTCCAATATACCAACCTTCAACTCTGCGATATTTGTTAAGTATAATTTGTATCGGCTCAATAAGTAGGGGAAGGAGTTATTCTAATTGCCAAGACAAACCCAAGGGATGAAGAGAAGATTTTTCG
>NZ_JAUBRH010000108.1:0-8708 GCF_036701775.1 Microcoleus sp. N9_A2
AGTTTTTGAGCAACAGCTTGCCTGAGATTCAAAGGTGGCTACTTCTAGCTGTGCTCATTTTTTAGTCTAAACTACAGCTCGTATCTTTTACGGAGAAACTATCTCGTTAACGCGCGCTGTCGGTATTGCGATCGCAGTCAGCGGTGTTGTACTGTTAATCGCGGGAGGCTCGTTAGAGAGGCTGCTGAGTATTTCGTTTGCGATCGGCGATTTGTATATGCTGTTAGCATCTATCATCTTTGCTGGCTACACGATGCTGGTAAAGCGCAAGCCGCCCAACCTGCGGATGACAACTTTCACTTTATGCACTTTTAGCTTGGGGCTGTTGTTTTTATCGCCCTTCTATGCGCTGGAATGTTGGATTTATCACCCTGTGGTGTTCAATCCTTCGATCGCCCTGGCGTTACTTTATGTCGGGGTTCTGTCATCGGTGGTGGCGTTTCTGGCATGGAATCAGGCGATCGCCCTAATCGGCCCGAACCGCACAGCTTTAATCTATTACCTGATTCCGGTGTTTAGCGGTATTGCTGCGTGGCTGTTTCTCGATGAAGCGATTTCGTTGGTGCATATTTTTAGTACATTGGCGATCATCTGCGGCATTATTATTACTAACCGGACTGAATCAAGCCTTGCCGAAATCAGGAACATACCGAAAAATTGAATTATATTATCTCAGATAACATGACTATCATCAAATTTGTAGTGAGGACTTCAGTCCTTTCATCAGCCTTTTAGTCGATCGGGACTAAAGTCCTTACTACAAAAGATCGCTACATATTGCACTAACTCAATTATCTGATTACTTTGGCAGCGGTGCCAAGACTTTCTCAGCATGACTCGCCGCCACCGCCGCAAATAAAGCCTCATAATGATTCAAAGCTTCCTCAAATCCGTAATTCTCAACAGCATAATTTCTACCTTGCTCGCCCAACATATTCACCCGATCGGGATTTAAGAACAAATCCTCCACAGCATCAGCCAAAGCCTCCGCGTCTTCCGGCGCTATTACAACCCCGCCACCGCTTTGCTGGATTGCTTTATGGGCTGTACCAGTTTCGGGAACCGACGCCAAAATTGCCCGGCCGCTGGCGAGAAGTAATTGAATTTTTGAAGGCATATTGAAGTTAGTGACACGGCGCTTTTGTACAACTAAACTAATATCCGCAGCAGCTAACAATTCCGGCAATTTTTCTCGCGGTTCAAAGGGTAGCAACATTACATTAGTAGCTTTATAAGTTTCGCAATCTTTTTGCAAGCGCGCTAGTGCTGTTGATTCTCCGACAATTACAAAAGCGATTTCGGGTATGTGTTTCAAACGGGCTGCTGCTTTGACCACTGTTTGCAAGCCTTGAGTGAGGGCAATATTTCCAGCATACAGAACTACAAATTTGCCCTTGAGTTTGTGAGTTTCTCGAAATGAGTTATTTTCCTTGGGTAAGGGGCGAATGAAATTAACATCGACCCAATTGGGCACGCAAACTATTTTTTCCGGGGGTACCCCCTGAGAGTGCAATTTTTTGATAAAACCGCTGTCGATGACGCTGACTTGGCTGGCTGTGCAGTATGCCAATTTTTCTAAAGCGTCAGCAATGCGAACTAGCAGTCCGTTTTTTTTGACCAAGCCGACGCGCACGGCTGCTTCTGAGACGATATCCTGTACGTTGAGGACGATCGGGCAAGCGCGAATCCAGCCGTAAAAGGCAACAGGGACGCAAATCGGTAAAGGGGGCATTGTCGAGAAAATTACGTCGGGACGCCAGCCGCTGAATGCTTGGACGGCGCTGGAGACGACAAAACTGCCGTCTAGCACAAGTCGGTCTAGGAGGCTGGGGTGGGGGCCGTTCACGCGCAGATAGCTGCGCTGAATTGTGACGCCGTTGTGTTCTTCGGTGAGGTAAAATTTGCCCTGATATTGCGGATAAATCCGGCGCTGCGGATAGTTGGGCATTCCTGTGACGACTCGGACTTGGTGGCCGCGCTTGACTAGGCCTTGCGCTAGTTCTGTCATCAGGGGGGCAATGCCGATCGGCTCTGGATGGTAATTATAGGAATAAATTAGAATACGCATAATATTTAGTTTGAAGCAAATTGTCCTGCAGCCGCGTGCACTCGCAGAATTGCAGAGGATGTGGTTGGGTTCCGGGTAGGACAATAGGGGGCGAGGGGGATCTTCCACCCCTTGGGAAAGAAGCCGCCCTGACCGGGCGGGTATCGCCCCCTCATATAATGTTTTTTCGCATTACCAGGCAGTTGCGGCGATCGTCGGTACGGATATAGCGAAGATCGTCTGTGAGCTTGTACATGAACACCAGTCCCCTTTCTCCTTCTCTGTCCAAAGGATCGCGCTGCTCTTGCATAATCGAGTGCAGCTTTGCTTCTAAGTTGAAGGGTTGACCCCTGTCCCAAATCCTAATTTCTAAGTAATCGGCAAACACTTTTACCTCAATGTCTATGGGCGTCGTGGGGGGCAAGTTCTGGTGAGCGTGGCGGACAGCGTTTGTAAAGCCTTCGTTGATTATCAGCCGGCACTGCCACCAGAAATCCGCTGGCAGCAGGGGCAAAACGATATTCTCCAACCATTCCAAAACGGATGTTAAAGCATTCAGGTCTGTTTCAACCTGAAGGTGCGGCTCGGCCTTTGGTTGCTTGTCTTTCATCTTTCTTCCCCCTGGTCGGCCCCCACCACCGCTGTACTCAGCGCCGGAGGGAGAGGAAAAGGAGGGCAAGGTCTTGGCAACATATTAGTTAAGTCAAGCTTGAGTTGAAGAAGCCCGTTTGGCCTCAAGGTGAGCATTCCTTTCGCACCATTTACTCGCACAGCAAATGAGAGACTTCCGATACTGTAACCCGCCTTGGTAGGGCGTTTAAATTGAAAAAATTCCCGATTCAGCTTGCGAGGAGTGATTTTAGCTTCCACCCTGTTAGCAATCGGTACTTGTCTAAACATACGTTAGTTTTTGTCGTCATCAAAAACCCTGGTGGCGTAATTCGAGCATGACCAGAACTGCCAAATTGCTAATTCGTAGTTCGATCGCATATCTGGCAACTAGCTGCCCATTTTTTCGGTGTGAATTTTAACACTTAATAGTACCTTAGCGATCGCTACCGAGTCTGCTTAACTAAATATCGAATTCTAGTTCCAGCAGCCCCTCGGCAACAGCACCCGAGAGTTCCGCAATGAGTTGTTTAGGACTCCTACACAGCACCGCTATTTTTGTTAAACAGGACTGTTATGGTTTTAACAATTAGTTTCAAGTCATAGATCAGGCTCCAGTTTTCTTGATATTTTAAATCTAAACGGATGACATCTTCAAAATCGCGGACTTGAGAGCGACCGTTGACTTGCCATTCGCCAGTCATCCCGGGCTTGACATCCAAACGCTGCCACTGAGGGACTTCGTAGCGATCTACTTCGTCTGGAGTAGGCGGTCTGGTGCCGACTAGACTCATTTCGCCTTTGAGCACGTTCCAAAACTGTGGCAGTTCGTCGAGACTGGTTTTGCGTAAGATGCGCCCGACTTTGGTAATCCGCGGGTCGTTGTCATTTTTGAAAAATGCGCCAGAAGCCTGGTTTTTGATTTGGGCTTTCATGGCTTCGGCGTTGGTACACATCGATCGAAATTTCCAAATCTGAAATTTTCTCCCCATCCAGCCGCAGCGGGTTTGTGCAAAAAATATCGGGCCCGGATCGTTGATGGTGATGGCTGCGGCTATGGGTACGAGTAAAATTCCTGTAATCACCAAACCGACTATTGCTCCAACGATGTCTATCAGCCGTTTGACCAACGATTGCACTGAGGGGTGCGTCATCGGTAGCTGATTGTCCGGGGAGTTGGTCTCTGCCGGAGTTGAGGTGGCAGGGGTCTGCTCGATCGTCAGCACTTGATCTAAGCTGGTGAGAGCGAATACAGCCATCACCTGCGGCTTCAGGCTGCGAAGCACCAAGTCGCTGCCGCGCTGTTTGGCAAATTTGAGATTGCTGACTAAAGCACCAATTCCGCTACTGTCAATAAACGTCGTGTGAGTGAAGTCTAGGACAATTGTGCTGGGAACGGTGCTTTCAGAGAAAAGTTGCTGGCAGGTTTTTTTGAAGTTTACGGCTTCAAGTACGCTCAAGCGCACGGGTATGTGAACCGAGGGAATCTCGTCGAAGTACGTAACCCGAAAATTTTCTGCCTCTGGGATTTGGCTGACCATGAAGTCCTAGTTTCAAATTTCAAACTGATATCTTTAACCTATTCTGTCCTACCCGCTCCACCTTTACCAAATATTGTTTTTACCACCGGGCTAGCTTTATCGCAACTTTACAAAAATGTCAAAAAAGCTTCTTGTCGATCGTCCCGATATCGAAGGCCAAGGTAGAATCTAGTCTACCAGTCCCTGTTTTGGCGGAAAAATTTTGAACGCAGCCGCCGCCCAACTTTCACCTTTGATATCATATCCGTTCGATTGACCGCAATAAGCAAGGTTTGTAGTGCGGACTTCAGTCCGCTCTCAGCCCGAGGACTTGCATCGGACACGGGCGATCCGTTTTTGTTCTGGTAATCCACCGGACATGATATGAATCAAGATTTGTATCGGTTCAGCCCGATTAATTTTGTCTGGAAAAATTCCGATGTCTGTCTTGTAGCGGGATACCAAGCGCAGTTAACGCTTAACAGTTAACTAGAAAGTCAAGAGTTAACCGTTAACTGAAAAATCCCCCCACCAAACGTCGGGGGATGAGGTTAAGAATTGTAGACGTTTTCTGACTGGGAGGTTTCGCGGGTGATGGGTTTGACTTTGGCTTTGGCCTTGGCTGCGTTGCGTTTGAGGGCCTGGAGACGAGCTTCGTATTTAGCCCGCTGCTGTTTTTTGGAGGTTTGCTCGATTAAGGTTTTTAAGGCGCTGCCGAGGCTTTTGTAGGCGTTTGGGAGAGTGTAGCCGAAGCGGGTTGCCAGGGCGAGGGCTTTTTCGTCAGCGTCTACTGCTTCTTTTAAACTTTTCTCTCCGTTGTTTTTTTGGTAAAGTCTCCAGCCGGAGACGCCGCACAGGGATAGGGCCAGTAACAGCAGCAAGCCGTCTTGCACCCAAAGTTCGCCGACGGCGCCACCTAAACCAATGGCGAGGGCTGCCATTTCCCAACCGTCTCTGGGGATGGTGTCGTTTTGGATTCTGGCGACTTCGTGCCAAAATAGGAGGTTCCGCTGATCCATTGCTAGCTGTTCCCAGCGGATCAGGTCTATTTGGATTTCTACCTGGTCTTTGCCTATTTCTTCGCTGCGGATCAGGGTAGGATTAACTTCTATTGTTTTTTCTACTGTTACCCAACTTTGGAGTTCAGGGGGCAGTATATTTTTCAAGCGCCGGATCTCACTCATCTCGGCTCTTGCTGTAGAGGTTGCATAGGATGTCATAGCTCCGGCCTATTGATTTTCCAAAGGTTAATATGTGTCTATTTCTGGAGTATAGCAAACCTTTAATCAAAATCTAGTCGAGTAACGGGGGTCGATCGACCAATACTTGCAATTTTACTTGATTTTACTCTCTGGGGGCGATCGCAACTGCCTGCTCGATCATTTCCTTTGGAGTATTTCAGCGACGGACTGACACTCATTTAAGGGATACAGTACCAGTTATCCTACTGCTATTTTTGGCTTCTGCTTTGATAATTTTTTGGGGCAGAAATAGCGTTTTTTGTGAATAACTTATCGCTGTTTTCTCTATTTTTATACCTTGGCTTTCTGCCAGGTTAATTAACCGCTTTCAATATTCGATAGTAACTTGACCAAAATTTAAATATTACATCATAATTCTACCTCAAATATCTTTCTATTTCTGATATATTTGGGTTTCGAGTTGAGATAGGAACTCGAGGGGTTGCGGAGATCTGTTGAGCCGTGATATTTTAACTTTAATTCCGCGATTCCCGGCCAAGCATTTTCTGTGAGTTTAGGCAACAAAACTTGTTGAAAATTCTAATCTTTTTTCTATTTCTCGATAACCAAATCCTTTTAACCTGAGTTAAAGAGCTTGCGCTTTATTCCATTTTATGATGTTTTTATATGCGATCAAATCTTGCAACTCTTCTAGTTGTTCCTCTATCTTATCTTTTTTTTAGGTTGCTGATTAACGGTATGAACAAACTTTTTCCGGAAGTTACAAAACTCACGATACTTGGCTTATGGCAATTCCGAACTATTCAATTCATACCTGTATTAAGCAACGCCAAATAATTAAAGTGACTTGAGAAGACCGCTTTCTAACTGATAAATTGCTGCCATGATTCCGGTTTCAGGATTTGTGAGCAGTGACTTTTTGACATCTTTCAAGTATTCTACAATGTGTTCCCGCAAAATTGGTCTTTCCACTTTGACTGTGTGATTATAATCCCACAAATCCCAGATGATAATCCCGATACCGACAATCGGATCGATTAAACCTACTCCCAACTGACTAGCAACTGTACCGCCTGTTTTTGTGGCTACCTTGGCGGCGGCTTTGCTGGCAACTTTGGCGGTAACTTTGCTGCCAACTTTAGCTGCTACTCCCAAAATTAAGGGTTTAGCAACTAAGTAGCCACTGCCGCCAACTAATACTTTTAACGATAAATTAGAGACGTTTCCTTTGTCGCTAATTGTGGTGGCAATATCGTTCAGATACTTGTCCCACTGTACTTGCGGTATCTTATAATTGTTTTGAACTACTTTCACATTTTTGCTAACTTCTGATATGTACAAATTAGCAGTATCTTGAGTGATTAATTGAAATCGCAGTTGAGCATTTTTGGGTACCAGCACGCGGTTAGCAAATTCTCTTTGAAAGTCTTCAGTTAATTTTTCGGAAACAGCTTGAGAAGCTGCTGTCATATCAAATCTGTTGAGTACGGCAGATTTTACGAAATTAAAAGGTACGGTAAACTCCATCTTTTTTTGATTGAAGTAATCGAAGTACCAATCGAGGAAACTATTGTCTAGTCGTGCAATTACTTCGGTTTCCCATTTGTCCAATTCTTTTGAGGCGAAAGTTTCGGCTGTTGTATGGGATTGTTGGATGGCGTTTTTAACGTCTTGGTTGACTTTGCTAAAATCGTGCGGCGGCGAGACGACAACTGCTGTGGTTCCGGTATTTGTTAGTGACTGGGAAATTAGAAAGTTACCTAATAGGGGAATCATGACTACTAAAATTACGATCGTCCAAATCATCGGTGTCACAGTTTTGATAAACTGACCGATAACTCTGAGACGTTCTGTTTTCTGTGAATAGGTAGTTTTTTCGTTGTCTTGACTCATGGCGGTTCTGCAAGTGATGAGAATGGGGGGCTAGTTTCGATTATAGGCGGCGTTTCCTGAATTGTGTTGCGGGCGATCGGGCTGGGATTCTGGAAGGGTTGGGGAATAAGTGCGATCGCTCACACAGTCTTATTATAGCAAGCTATTTTTCTGAGCGTACTCAAATACCAAGTTCTGTATTATTGTTAATTCTCATTTGTGAAAAGAGGCTGTTAAGTTTCATTTCTGAAGTGGTATGCTTCTGTAATTTCCTGTTATATTACCAAAATAACTGGTAATACACAATCTTCACAATTAAACGGAGAATCCCTATAAAACAAACCATTCAAGAAATTTACTGCGATGAATCAGGTTTCACTGGTAACGATATTCTTGACAAAGAAGCCACTATTTTTGCTTATGCAAGTGTAGCAATTAACCATGAAGAAGCTACAGAATATGTAAATAATATAATTCAAAAATATAAGCTACAAGGTGGCGAATTAAAAGGTCGAAACCTTCTTAAATATCCCAAGGGTCAAAAGGTAATAGCTGAGATATTGATAAATTTTAAGGATCGCATAAAAGTAGCTGTTTATCATAAAAAATTCAACTTAGCTTGCAAATTGTATGAATATATATTTGAGCCAGTTTTATCAGAAAAAAACTCTCTATTTTACCATATAAAATTTCACCGATTTATCAGCAACATTTTATATGTAGAGTTTGTATGTCAGAGCGCGGATGCTGAAAAAATATTTAGCGATTTTCAGAAGCTTATGAGAAGTTTGGAGGACACAGAACTTAACTATCTTTTTAGTTCTTCAAAAACACCTGATATTTCGCCTATACTCGACGGCATAAAGACTTTCTGTATTCATCATAGGGATATAATAAATCAAGAATTAAACTCTTTACAAGGAACTGATATAGGCAAGTGGATTTTAGAGCTTTCGTACCCGGCTTTGTTGTCTATTCTCTGTGACAGGGGAAAAGAGTTTAACCAACTTAAAGTTTTTTGTGATGTTAGTAAACCACTCAAAGAAAACAATAGACTGTTCGATCCTATGATTGGGATAAAGGATAAGATTGATATGGACTTTTTTCAAGGAGTAAAAGAACCCTGTACATTTAATCTATCCCAAGAAGTTCAATTTGTGGAATCCGATAAATTTCCGGGCATACAAATAGCTGATGTTGCTGCGGCTGCTTGTGCCTATGCTGCTAGAGAAGGTGTCAACCAAAATACAGAGAGCTGGATAGAGCATATACCCGGTATTATAGGTGGCAACTCAGTGATTCCTGATTTGAGTTACACCGACCCACATACATTTGATGCGACCATAAATTATATGTTGTTAATATATTTGGTGGAGAAAAGGTATCGGCTCAATAAGTAGGGGTAGCACAGAAAAAAAAGTAAGCAGAGTGCACAAAGTGTCATAAAATAGGACACAT